>JBMTYE010000044.1:0-9171 GCA_049454255.1 Flavobacteriales bacterium | reverse complement strand
GAAGGACTTCCCGTATTTCCCTGGCATGTTCGTCGTAGTCCTTCCCGAGCCGTTCTAAATCGTCGGACGGAAAGTCCAGAAACCGTGTGAATAACTCCTGGGCTTTCGCATAGTCCCGGTTTCCGTAGGCTAACCCGCCCGCCATATACCACGCATCGGCATGGAAATCAGGACATTCTTCTAGCAAAGGGGCGAGCAGCGCAAACGCTTCAGCGCCACCGGCACGTCCCATTTTTGCCCTGCGGAAGTACAAGCGAGCCGCTTCGAAGCGGCAGGCCATGCATTCCGCATCTACCTCCAGAGCCTTCTCGAGCAGCACAAGCCGCTCGTCGACGTCGAGGCCCTTATCTGTTCGGATGCGATCGAGGGTCTTCAGTGCTTTCGGGTGAGTTGCGTCGGGGCAGGGCTCGGTTTGGGCAGCGGAAGCTGCTCCCCACACCAGAAAAGCGATGGTCAGCCCTCCGCGCATGGTCACTGCGTCTTCGGATGAAGTTCGCCTTCGCCTGAAGAAACGATGCAGGCTACAACGGCATCTCCAGTGACATTCACTGCGGTACGGCACATGTCAAGGATGCGGTCGATGGGAAAAATCAAGGCAATCCACGCCGGATTGAGTCCGACCGATTCGAGCACCATGATGAGCATGACGAGGCCTGCACTGGGTACGGCGGCCGCTCCGATGCTCGCCGCGGTGGCGGTCAAGAGGATGCCCGACTGCTGCGCCCAGGTGAGGTCGATGCCGTGGAATTGGGCGAGTGCGATGACCGCAACGCCTTGGTAGAGGCTTGTGCCGTCCATGTTGACCGTGGCCCCGATGGGCAACACGAAGCTCGAGACGCGTCGGCTGACCCCGAGTTTTTCGTGCACGCACTCCATGGTCACCGGAAGGGTAGCCATCGAGCTCGAGGTCGAGAATGCGGTGAGCTGGGCATCCCGCATGCTCCGCAGGAAACCGCGGTAGCTCACTTCTTTCGTGAAAAGCGCCACCAGACTGGGATACACGATGAACAGGAAGATGGCTAACCCGAGCACAACGACTGCCCCGTAGCGGAGGAGGAATCCGAGCAGTTCCAGGAACATGTCCGGGTCGGTCCCGGCGGATTTGACGATTTGGCCTGCCATCAGGGCAAACACGAACACCGGCATGCCTTTCATCACAGCATGCACCATGCGAATGAACACTTCATTCAGCGCATCGAAGGTGTCGAGTACAACCTTCTTACGGCTTTCCGAAAGCCCGGTGACGATGGCGCCGAAGAAGATAGCGAAGAAGATGATTTGCAGCATTTGCACGTCCGCAAGGGCCTCGAAGATGTTCGATGGGACTAAGTCGACAAGCGGTTGCAGGGGAGCTTGTTCCGTGGCCTGAGATGCTTTTGCGAGTTTGTCCGCAAGCCAGGGGTCGCTGACGCCTTCTTCCGTTCGGAGGGTGGCGATGCGCTCAGCAAGTGCGGGATCTTCGACCTTCCGGATGCCATCCACCGGAGGAACACCAGACGCATCGCGCCAAAGCTCGTACCGAAGCCGATTGTCGCTCAGCAACTCCGCATCCGATCGGGAACCCGGAGCGAAGAGATTTACGACCCCGATGCCTGTTCCGATGGCCAAAAGAGTGGTTAGAAAATACAACCCCAGGGTTTTACCACCGAGCCGGCCGAGCTTGCGCACATCGCCTAGGCTTGCGACCCCTCCGACGATGCTGAAGAGCACGAGAGGGACGGCAATCATTTTGAGGAGATTGACGAAAATTTGGCCCAGCGGAAGGAGGTAACCGAGGGTGAATTCATTCCACCCGAAGACGATGCTCATCCAAGCAAAACCTGCCCCTCCGACCAGTCCGATAAGGACCTGCCAGTGCATTCCGATTCCCTTCATGGCGGGCAAGTTACGCAAGCCGTGCGGCGCGTTGCATGAGCATTGCATCGGCAAGCGCAAGGGCGACCATGGCCTCGACGATGGGGACCGCCCGCGGCAGCACACACGGGTCGTGGCGCCCTGTTCCTGCCCACGTGACCTCTTGACCTTCGCGGTCGACCGAGGTTTGCTCGGCCATCACGGTGGCGACCGGCTTGAAACCGACCCGTGCGACGAGCGGTAGACCTGTGGTGATGCCCCCCTGGAGGCCGCCACTGCGGTTCGTCCCGGGCCGCGGGCCCTCCGGGGTAGAAACAAACGCATCGTTGTGGGCCGTGCCGCTGAGGAAGGTTCCCGCGAATCCGCTGCCGAACTCGACCGCCTTTGCCGCGGGGATGCTCAGCAGACCGCCGCCGAGGATGGCCTCTAGTTTGGCAAAGACCGGCTCCCCCCATCCGGCAGGAAGGCCATCGGCTACGGCCACGATGCTACCGCCTACCGTGTCGCCCCGCTCGCGGGCCGCCTCGATGCAGGCTTGCATGCGCGCGGCCGCCTCAGCATCCGGGCAGCGGACTGGAAAAGCGTCGATGGCCTCCGGGCTCCACAGCCGAGGCTCAGCATCCCAGGCCTCGCTTGCCACCCGGTCTACATAGGCAGCGATGCGCACCCCCACGGTTACAAGGAGAGCCCGCGCCACTTCGCCTGCGATGACCCGGGCCACCGTCTCGCGTGCTGACGCCCGGCCTCCTCCACGCGGATCTCGGAAACCGTACTTCATGTCGTAGGTGAAGTCCGCATGCGAGGGCCGCCAAAGATCCCGGGTAGGAGTGTAGTCCGCCGACCGTGCATCCGTGTTCCGAACGAGAAAGGCAAGCGGGGTGCCCGTGGTCATGCCTTCGTACAGGCCGGAAAGCCATTCGATGGTGTCCGCTTCCCGACGCGCCGTGCCCAGCGGGGTAGAACCTGGTCGCCGTCGATCGCAACCGCGCTGTACCGCCTCGAGGTCCAGGCGCAACCCCGCCGGACAGCCGTCGATGACTCCGCCGATGGCGGGCCCATGGGATTCGCCGAAGGTGGTCAACCGAAATGCCGTACCGAAGGTGTTGCCTGCCATGCCCGAAAGCTACCTCCAGCGGGCCTTACCTTCGCGGCATGCGCCTGCTGCTGACCCACATCCGCGGACTTGTCGGAGCCTTCGACGAACCGCCGCCCTTTCTCGCAGGGGGTGCGATGCGTGAGTTCCCCCTCCTCGAGAATGCTTGGCTTGCCGTCGAAGATGGGGTGGTCGTGGACTTCGGACGCATGGACGATTTTCCGGGGGTTTCGGATTGGCGTGAGGTCGAGGTCATCGATGCGACGGACCGGTACGTGGTTCCGTCGTGGTGCGACAGCCACACCCATCCCGTCTTTGCCGAGGAGCGGGCCTCCGAGTTTCTGGACCGGCTCTCTGGTCTGACCTATGCCGAAATCGCGGAACGCGGGGGCGGAATTTTGAACTCTGCCCGTGCGCTGGCCCAGCTCGACGAGGAGGAACTCTTCCTCCGCGCTCGGCGGAGGGTTGAGGCCGCGTTGCGCTCGGGCACGGGGGCCATGGAAATGAAGAGCGGCTACGGACTCTCGGTGGACGGAGAATTGCGCTCGTTGCGGGTGATTCGGCGGCTTGCCGAGGAACTGCCCATCCCGGTGGTGACGACTTTGCTCGCTTGCCACGCGGTTCCGGAGGGGATGTCGGCGAGTTCGTGGACGCAGGAGGCCGTCAATCAGCTGCTTCCGGCGGCGCTGGCGGAGGGACGGGTGGACGCGGTGGATGTCTTTTGCGAAACCGGGTACTTCGGACTTGCGGAGACAGAGGAGGTCTTGCGCGCTGCTACTCGCTTGAAGCTGCGCGCCAAACTCCATGTCAACCAGTTCACTGCCTTCGGTGCAGTAGCGCTTTGCGTGAAGTACGGAGCCACCTCCGTCGACCACCTCGAAGTCCTCACCGATGACGACGTGACCGCGCTCGTACAGGCGGCAGACAGCGGCCAGCCGACCTTTCCGGTGGCCCTTCCCGGATGCTCCCACTTCCTCGGCATTCCCTACACCGACGGGCGCCGGCTCATCGAGGCAGGCCTCCCGCTGGTGCTCGCCTCCGACTTCAATCCCGGATCGGCCCCCTCGATTCACATGCCCGTGGTAGTCGGTTTGGCCATCCTGAAAATGCGGCTGCATCCGCTCGAAGCCCTCTGCGCAGCGACGTTGAATGGGGCGGCGGCGATGGGACTCGAGGACGTGGCAGGTTGCATTGCGCGGGGACGGCGGGCGGACTTCGTGCTGACCGAGCCCATGCGGGGCCTTGAGGCCTTCGGGTACCGGTTTGGCGACAGCCCAGTGCATGCTGCCTATCTCGCAGGCCGGGCCGTACCTTCGGCTCATGGAACGTATCGTTGAGTGTGTCCCCAACATCAGCGAGGGACGCCGGCCGGAAGTCATTCAGGCCATCGCAGCAGTGGTGGAAACGGTCGAGGGCATTCGCCTGCTCGATGTCGATCCCGGTCGGAGCACGAACCGCACGGTCATCACGTTTGCCGGGCCGCCTGAAGCCGTCGGTGAAGCCGCATTCCGGCTCATTCGGGAAGCCGCAGAACGCATCGACATGCGCCACCACACGGGCGAACATCCCCGCATGGGAGCGACCGATGTGTGTCCATTCGTCCCCGTCCGCGGGGTGACGATGGACGAGTGCGTGGAGATTGCTCGAGCACTTGGAGAGCGCGTCGGACGGGAGCTGGGCATTCCAGGGTACTACTACGAGCGGGCGGCGACGCGGGAGGAGTTTTCAAATTTGGCCCACTGCAGAAAAGGGCAATACGAGGGTCTTGCCAAACTCGCCCAACCGGAATGGGCCCCCGACTTCGGTCCCGCCGCCTTCACCGACCGCGTCCGTTCGACAGGAGCTGTGGCCATCGGCGCCCGCGACTTCCTCGTGGCCTACAATGTGAACCTGAACACCACGAGCACCCGCTGGGCAAATGCGGTAGCCTTCGATATTCGGGAAACCGGTCGGGTGGTAAAGCACCCCGACGGCACGTCTGAACGGGTTCCCGGTAGCCTGCGGGCGGTCAAGGGAATCGGTTGGTTCATTGAGGAATACGGCATCGCCCAGCTTTCCCTCAACCTGACGGACCTCTCCGTCACCCCCGTCCATGTCGCATTCGACGAAGCCTGTGCCCGAGCTGCCGACCGAGGCATTCGCGTGACCGGAAGCGAGCTGGTGGGACTGGTGCCGTTGCGGGTCCTGACGGATGCCGCCGACCACTACCTCACGCGCCAGCGCCGTTCGCTCGGCATTCCTGTGGCAGAGAAGATCCACATCGCGGTGAAGTCGCTGGGTTTGGATGATTTGGCGCCTTTCGTCCCGGAAGAACGCGTCATCGAGTACCTGCTGCAGCCCGCAGCCGACGGACCGTTGGTTTCTAAGAACTTACGGGGATTTGCAGAGGCGACCGCATCGGAATCGCCCGCGCCCGGTGGCGGGAGTGTGGCGGCGTACTGCGGGGCCATCGGAGCAGCGCTGGCGGGGATGGTGGCGAACCTGAGCGCGCACAAACGCGGCTGGGAGGACCGCTGGCAGAAGTTCAGCGAAGTGGCCGTTCGCGCCCAAGACGTCCGCGAGCAGTTGCTCCGGGCTGTCGATGAAGACACAGCGGCCTTCAATGCGATTCTCGCGGCGTACGGTCTTCCACAAGGGGATGATGCTGCGCGCGCAGCGCGCCAAACCGCCATCGCCACCGCCACCGCCACGGCCACTGCCGTGCCCTTCCGCGTCGCCGAAGTCGCTTGCGGTGCGTTAGACCTCGCACTTGATATGGCCCGCTCGGGCAACCCAAATTCCGTTACCGACGCCGGCGTTGCAGCCCTCGCGCTCCGCGCAGCCGTTCGCGGCGCGGTGCTCAACGTCCGTGTGAATGCGGCCGGACTCTCCCCCGAGGTGGCCAGTGCATGGGAAGCACGGTGTGCTGCATGCGTCGCGGAGGCCGACCGCCTCGAAGCAGAAGTCCTCGCCGCCGTCGATGCGGTGCTGGCCTCGGCCGTCGCCTGAAGGTCCGGACCGAGCGAAAACAGAAAAGCCGGGCCGTGCGGGCCGGCTTTTCTGTGCGGTTCGGTTTCTCAGTGGGAGACCGGACGGCGCTTCTCCCGAATCCGGGCTGCTTTTGCGGTGAGGTTGCGGAGGTAGTAAATCCGCGAACGACGCACTTTACCGCGCTTCGTGACAAGGATTTCGTCAATGAACGGAGAGGAAATCGGGAAGACCCGTTCAACGCCGACGCCGCTGGACATCTTGCGCACGGTAAACGTCGCGGTGTGTCCCTCGCCACGGCGCTGGATGACGACACCTTGGAACTTCTGCTGGCGCTCCTTGTTGCCTTCGCGGATTTTAATGGTCACCTCGATGGTGTCACCTGCGCGGAATTCCGGCCACTCCTTCGTTTCGACGAGTTTCGCTGCGAGTGCTTGAATGCGGTCCATGGTACGTCGTGCTTTCCGCCGGTGGGTTCATCCCGCCGGTTTGGGGGTGCAATATTACGAAGAATTTGAACTGCTTCGTTGCCCTTCAGCCGGTTTTTCAACTCCCTGGTGTGGAGGAGTCGCTGAGGAGGTCCGGACGCCGCGCCCTCGTGCGCTCGAGCGCTTGGTCCTCTTCCCAGGACTGGATCCGGGCATGGTCACCGCCGCGAAGCACTTCAGGAACTTCCCACGTGCCGTACTTCGCAGGGCGCGTGTAGACGGGCGGGGCAAGAAGTCCGTCCTGAAAACTGTCCGTCAACGCACTTTGCTCGTCGCCCAGCACACCGGGAATCAAGCGGACGACCGCGTCGACCACGACGGCTGCCGCCAGTTCCCCGCCGCTTAGGACGTAATCGCCGATGGAGATTTCGCGGGTAATGAGGTGGTCGCGCACCCTTTGGTCCACCCCCTTGTAGTGCCCACACAAGAGAATGAGATTGCCGCCGAGGCTCATGCGGTTCGCCAGCTGCTGGTTGAACACCTCGCCGTCGGGACTGAGGTAGATCACCTCCGCATAGTCACGCTCAGCGCGCAGGGCGGCGATGGCATCGGCGATGGGCTGAATGGTCATCACCATGCCAGCGGCCCCACCGAAAGGGGCGTCGTCGACTTTGCGGTGTTTGTCCGTGCTGAAATCGCGCAGATTGTGCACATGGATTTCGACACACCCCTTGTCCCGGGCGCGGCGGACGATGCTTGCATCGAAGGGCCCTGCAAGCAATTCGGGAACAGCGGTGAGGATGTCGATGCGCATGGTTCCGCGAAGGTACGGCCCTGCGAACCGCTACCTTCGCACGACCATGGGAACGGGAGAACGGAAAGACTACGGCGCACTGGTGGCTGGACCGTTCCAGGTTTTCAGCGGCATCTTCCTGACCTTGCCGTTAGATGGCATCCGGTCGACCGGGTTGCGGGTGCCGGAGTTGGCCGCGGCATGTGCTGCAGGTCTGGATGCCGGATTGACGCCCCCTGAAGTGCTCGATGCCTTCTTCGAGCGGGAGCGGATCGAGAACGTTCAGGATCAGGCTGATTTGCTGTTTCGCATCATCCAGTACATCGAGCGCCAAGTGGTACTCGTGGATGCGCTGGAAGATGCACGCTACACGGACCTCAACGATGTGCAGGGACCTGCTTCGTTCGCTGCGTTGCTTGTTCGCGCGCGGAAGTCGCGGTCGGAAGAGGATGTGCGGCGGTTCGTCTCGGGGATGGGAATCCGCGTGGTGCTCACGGCGCATCCTGCACAGGCGTATCCCGGAAGTGCGCTGGATATCGTTTCCGACGTGTCGCGGGCGCTGGACCGGGATGACCTGTCCGAGGTTCGCCGGTTTTTGCACCAGCTGGGCCTGACGCCGCTCGTGCGGTCAGGCACCCTGTCGCCGCTGGAAGAGGCCGAGCGGCAGGCGTGGTACCTGGAGCATGTGTTCTATCCGGCGGTTCCGGATTTGATGTTGCGCATCGGGCTTGCGCTCGATGATCCCGGGGCGGTGACGTTACCGGACGATTTGTTCCAGGTGGGGTTTTGGCCTGGCGGCGACCGCGAGGGCGCGCCGGAGGTAGGAGTGGAGACCACCCTGGCGGTCGCCGACATGCTCCAAAAATCCCTACTTCGCTGCTACCGCTCGGAGTTCGTGCAGCTACGGCGGCGCATCAGCTTCAAAGGATCTGCGGACTTGCTCGCGGCCGTCGAGGCCCGACTGAACGCCCCGCGGTTCGATGCTGAGCGCCTGGCCTCGACCCTGTTCCGCCTGGAGGAAGCCGTCGCGGGGTCGGGCCACGGCCTGTACCTCGACCGCGTCCGGAGATTTCGCGCGGCGGTTCGGCTGTTCGGCCGCCACTTCGCCTCGCTCGACATCCGCCAGGACGCCGAAGTGGCGCTCCGGGCGCACCACCTTTCCGTCTCGGGAATTCCGCTCGAGGCCTGGACCCCCGAGACGCGGGACGTCGTCGAGGTACTTCGAGGCATGTCGGTGATTCACAAGCGCAATGGAGTCCGCGGGTGCCACCGGTTTGTGCTGAGCCATTGTGCGGGTCCGGAGGCAGTTTGGGCCCTGTGGGATGTGGCCCGCACCTTTGCGGAAGAGACGGTTGCTGGGCTCGACGTGGTGCCGGTGTTCGAGTCGTGGGAATCGCTGCTCGCCGCGGGGGGAACCTTGAAGGCCTTGTTGTCCCATGCGGCGTACCGCAGCCATGTGGTCGCGCGCGGCGGCCAAACCATCATGCTCGGCTTCGCCGACGGCACCTTCGATGCGGGCTATTTGGCTGCAAACTGGGCCATCTACCGCGCCAAACGCGACATGACGGCAGAGGCCCGTCGCCACGGCATCGAAGTCATCTTCTTCGACGGTCGCGGTGGCCCGCCGGCCCGCGGCGGCATGAACACCCACCGGTACTACGCCGCGCTCGGGCCCGACATCTCCCACCGGGCCATCCAAACGAACCTCCAAGGCCAAACCATCAGCTCGAACTTCGGCGTTCCTGAATCGGCCGTCTTCAACCTCGAGGCCATGCTCACGGCGGGCGCTTCATGCAGCTTAGCCGCCCCAGCCACTGGGGAGGAGGAGCGCGAGGCAGACCGTCTCCTCGAATCCATGGCCGAGCGCTCCCGGGAGGTCTTTCTCGCCTTGCTCGCGATGCCCGGTTGCGGTGCCTACCTGAAGGCCTTCGGTGCCGCTGAGTTCTTAGAAGGGTCGGTTGACGGTCTCCGCGGTATCGCGTTCACGGGGGCGTGGTCGCTGGCTCGCACCCACGTGCCTGGGTTTTTCGGGCTCG
>JBMTYE010000043.1:0-9338 GCA_049454255.1 Flavobacteriales bacterium | reverse complement strand
TGACCACCAGAGCGACCTCGGGCGCAGTCCGCAACCCCGTCACCACCACCGTGTCGCCCCAAAGGGTGTCCGGAAACTCCACAAAGGTCAACCGGGTGGCACATGCCTCCTCCGCAAACAGAGGTGCAAAGGTGATCGTCCCATCCCACGCCGCCACCTCCGCCCGGATGTCGCGCTCTCGGCCTTCGATGACCTTCCGAGCCCCTGACTCTAATCCTATGATTTCTAACTTCCAATCCGTCCTTATCGAAAGCTTTGCTGTAAACCCGACCTGCTCGCCGGCAGCGAAATTGACTTCCGAACGGTCCGCCGAAAGGCCTTCGAGCACCTCGAATGGTCCGAAGAGGTCTTGGAGCTCGGGACCTTCGATTTCGGGTTTGGCGCAGCCGACGAACAGGCCTACCACCGCAACGGCCCACAGGCCGCGTCCGTGCTGAATCGCTGATTTCATGGCGTGTCGACTTAGAAAAACAAGGTATACAGGAAGGTCCACTGGTTCCAACCGAAGGTGCCCGGCGCATCCGCGTCGTCGACCCACTGGGTGCGGTACTGGATGTTCAGGCGCGACGAGGGCGTGAAGCGGTACATCACTCCTGCTGTGGCGAGCCAAGCGGTGTAGGTCGCGTCGAAGGCGGTGTAATCCGTGATACGGTCGTAGCCGTCGCGGACGGCGAGGTAGTCCGTGCCGCGCGCCGTCACAGCCAGTACCGCGGCGTGGAGGGCGGCGTCGGGTTCGGGTTCCCACTGCAGGCCGAGCTCGGCGCGGGCGTTCATCCAATCCACTTCGCCGATGCCGTCGAAGCCGGGGCCGAGGTCGGCCAGGCCGGGACGGGCCGTCCGTTCGGTACGGAGGAGCCCGTCGATGCGGAGCGGGCGGCCAGCGAGGACTGCGGTCCGGCTGGCGGTGGCCTGGAGGGCGGCCATCCGGCGGCGCTCGGCGATGCCTTCCCCCACTGCTTCCTGGGCGAGAATGGCCTCGACGGCGACCGACTTCCCGGTAAACCCAGCCGTTACCGACTGCCGGTTCGGGGTGGCAGGGCCGTAGGGCTCGACGGCCCTGTAGATCGGCGAATAGGCCTGAAGGCCGGGGGCGATGGCCGGTCGGTACACGCCGCCATCCTGGAGGAGGTCAGCGGGGGTGAGTGTACGGACGACTTCCCGATTCGTCACGAACGGCCACGTCGCGGCGGTGGCACCGAAGTCGACTTGGCGGCTTTGGGCGCCAGGGCTGCGGAATCCCGAGGACACGTGGCGCACGGTGAACGTCCATGCACCGGCCGGTCGATTCCACCGCGTCCAGGCCTCGGCGACTTCTGACGTAGCCGGCTCGGGCGCTTCCGGCAAGCCTTCGTGGCTCCGGTGAGAAACTCCGACTTCGGCTCCCCACGTCCCGTTTGCTGTCAGCGGCCCACTGCCATTCACGGTGTGGACCGTGGTCGATGAGGCCGCTTCCGAGAACTGCGCCGTCGTGGGCACATCGAACAGGGAGACCCCGCGGTAGCCGATGCGCAGGCTGTCGCGCGTCCCGACGGCTTCCCACGCGCCGAGCAAGCGGTCGGGCGTGAAGAAGTAATCGGTTCCGCGGTTTTTGGCCAAAATCCCCCGAATCGCTACCTCGTCGAACGGCCTCACCGCCAGCACCGCATCCGCATCCACCCCCTGCTGGCGCCACATCCCGCCGCGGTAAAAGCGGTCATAATCAATCCAGTCCGACCACACCCGGAGCATTTCCGGATGTCCGCCGCCGAGGTCAGTATTCCGGTTCGACAGGGTCAGCGGGGTCAACTGCAGGTCCACGTCCCCGATGCGGTAACGCACCACCCCCCGGATCAGGCCACGGGCGTAAAGCTCCCGCACTCCGAAGCCCACGCCCTGCCCCCAAAACCCATCCAAACTGCTGGTCACCCGCGTCACCGCTACCACCTCGGTCGCGGCGTCAGGCCGCGCACGGATACCGAAGTCAAACACCGCCTCTCCACTCATCACCCGAGGCGGGGTGACGGTATCCCCCTCCGCTATCGAACCCCCGAGGGCGTCGTGCTGCATCAGGAACCTTCCTGCTCCGGTGAAGCTGATCCGAGGCGCGGTTCCTTGAGCTACACCTACAGAGGCACCGCACAGCAGCGAAGCTCCCACGGCAGCACATCGAAGAAAAATCCCTGGAAAACGTCGCGCCATCAGAAGAAGAATTTGAATTCAAGTGTGGTCTCTGTGCCGCGGATATCGTCCGCGGTGAAGTGGGCATCGGTTTGGCGGAAGCGCCGGTGGCGGACATACAATCCCGAATTCCCAGAAACCCTCAGGTCCAGTCCGAAGCCCAGGTGGGCAGAACGCTGGTCCACCGGGCCGTCCGCCGCAAACGCGCCGCCCGCCCAGCTAGCCCCAGGCAATGCAGTGCCGTCAAGGCCCGTGGCAGCAAAGGGCGTTCCCGGCGCAACGCGGACACCCGCTGTTTCCCCGGAAGGCTTGAGGTACAAGAGATTCGCGGTAGCATCTCCTCCTTGGATCTGTTCCCGACCCCATGTGATCGAGGCATCCACTGCCCGGGTAAGCCGAACGAAGAGATCGAGCTCGACATAGGCTGCACTGGCGTAGTAGGTTCCTCCCCGGCCCGGCAACCAGATCCGCCGGTCCGCAGCGGCAGCCCACGTAGCCACTCCATTTACCACCACCGGGTGCGCAGTGCGCTCAGCAGCCCGCGCTGTGGCGTGCAGCTGGACCGTGGAGAATCCTGCTGGGTTCCTCGGCAATCCTGTACCTTCATCGACATCGGTGATGAACAGGTCTTCTGAAACGCCACGATAAAACGAATTCCAGCGGCGGTAAGGGCCGACAGATTGGGAAAAAGCAACAAATCTGCTGAGGGGCAAACCGCTGATTTTGTGGCCTACTGAAATGCGATCCGATTGAACCTCCAGCTCACGCGAGGAACTCCAACCCACGTTGAAGCGCAGCGACTTTGCTGGCCGCAACCAGGCATTTGCCTGCAGGCCCCACCGATTCGATGCCGCATGTCCCACATCCTGTAAACTGCCACCGAACCCCGTGGCCCCGCCGCCGCCGACTGCTGCTGCATCCGCACCAGAGGCCGCAATGGCCGGGCTAGCAAAATTCGCATACGGATTCACGAACTCCGGACCGATTCTGTAGGCATCGATCTCCCACGGAACGTGCTTACCTGACCGCTTCACTGTAGCTCGTCCGGCCCAACCATCGGCTCGCGAACCACTGCCCTGACCGACCTCCGAAGTGGCGGACCACATGCCTTTCGTCCAGGCACCATCGACGGTGGTAAGCGCCAGCCGCACCGACTGTCCGGTTGCGTCCGGACCCAAATCGTGCACCACCGAGTTTGCTGCAATCGAAATCTCTGGGCGCGGTTTCCACCGCAACCGCCCTCCGAGTGTATACCGCTGCGTCGGGTCGCCGAACAGCGCCGTCACCGGCGTCTTGCCCCACAGAACCCGTGCTTCGAGGCCAGCAGGAAGCCGGGTAATGTCTAACACCGCGCCTTTGAAGGCTTGGAGAGCCCAACGCACGTCCCGGTTGATGGTCCCCGTCTCGAAAAAGGTCATCGCGCGCTCGACACTCGTCGTGGCCCCTTCCCACGGCCAACGTTCGAACAAACTGTAGCGCTCATACCCCGGAAACGCACTGAACGTCATGCCACTAAGCTCCGTCCAGTGGATACCGCCAGCCTGAATTCCGACCGTAAAAGCCCGCAACGGAACAGTACCGTAGAGGTTGATTCCGAGGTTCAGGTTGTAGGGAACTTGGCCGTTTGAACCGGTAAAGTGGCTGTAGAGGGCCATATCCATGGCCAAACTTGCCCCCCCGCCCGGACGCACAGCCGTTTGCAGGAGCAACATCGGCGGATCCCGGTAGATGTCACCTACCCCCATCACATGCGGAGGGGTATTCGCAAAGGCATTTTCAGCCAGCACCGGCCACGGTCTTTCCAGTCTGCGGTCGAGTGCAAACAGCCGGTAGTACCCCGTCAAGCTCCAGCCTGGCTCTGGCCGGTCTAGCACGTAGGTCGGAACTCCGAGCCCATCGGGACTGAAGAGCGAATCTCCAGCGGCAGCAGGTGCCCCAGAGGCGGCGGCGAGGACCGCGAGGAGCACCTGAATCTTCATTCCACCACGAACCGTGTACGCGCCCCTTGCGCTGTCCGGACGACATACAAACCTGCGCTCCAGCCGTTTACAGCGATGTCAACTGCGCCGTTCGTGCTCGTACCGGTCCAAACCGTGCGTCCATCCGCCCCGAGCACCCACACGGGACCCACCGCACATCCACCGATCCGGACCGCACCGTCGCGCACGGGGTTCGGATGTGCGGTCAGGCGAGCATTCTGCACTTCGCTGACCCCGACCGACACGTCGATGTTCCAGTCGTCTATGTACAACGTCGCCGGCTCCGGAATTCCGGGACGATGCAGGACGACAAAGCGGTGTACCGGAATGCCCGCAAGCGATGACACGTTAAACGTGTGGCTCTCCCACGAGCCCGGCAACGTCGTTGTGCCTTCGACCAACAGCAATTCATTTCCCTGGTCGTCCTGGAGCGAAATCAAAAACGTGCTCGGGGCAGACGGATCAAGCGTCTGAAGACTCATCGTCGTTTCCGGAAAACGAGGTCCTCCGGCGAAGCGACCGACCCACACATCGTCCGTCAACGCCCCGTTGCGGGTGTATTCAAGGCATTTGGCCGACGCATTGTCGGCAGAAGGCGCGGGATTCGGGAACAAGAACAACCTGCCATCGCTGTAGATGCGCTCGAGGCCGTGGTGGCAATCGAAATCCGCCACCACATCCGGATCGTCTCCAGGTTGCGCCTCGCAATCGTAGGCATCCAGGCCCGGCCCCCGGAGGTTGTCGAGGTAATACTGCTCGCTGATGTTGAACCCGGGATTCATCAGGATGACGATGTTGTCGACATCGTCCATGCCGATCGAGGCGTCCGGCTGGCTTTGGAAATCGAAGGTCAGCGTTTCCCACTGGCCTCCTGTGGTGGTCACCGCCCGGTAATTGCTGTGACGTCCCACGGGATAGTTCGTCGGGCCAGCGGTCTGCGCATCTTCTAAGGTGATTTCCACAGCAACGCCCGGAACAGGGCTGAACACGTCGAGCTGCATTTGGGCAGTTCCTGCCACAAAAGCGCTCACATCCGCTAAACCAGTTGTCCGAATGATGATGACGTCATAGGTCTCAGAGGGATTGCGCAAGTAGCTCATGCACTGCGCAGAACTGTTCACCGCATCCGGGTAGGGGTTCGGAACATATTCCACCAACGTACCGTGCCACCCGGGCCAAACCGTTCCACCGGACCCGTTCCCGAGTTGGTTCAAAAAGGGGACATGGTCTCCGTAGGTGACATGCCGCACATCGTCGTGGTTGTCGAGGAGAACTTGGGCATGGCCCGCAGCGGATGCGGCACAGAGGCCCAGAGCTAAGATTCGGTGGTGCATCATGCTCGCAATGTACGCCCTACACACCTTGACTTCTCACCCTACATCACTTTCTCATCTAAGAAAGCTACGTTCAAGAAACCAACAACTTAAGGATTCCGTATCCTTGCTCATTGTGAGAATTCTGTCTTTCATCTGCTTCATCAGCTTTGCTTTCGCAGGTTTTGCTGGAGAGCCTCCTGTAGGCCTGCCAGCGTTCGTGCACTTCCCCCCTGCCGCCACCGGTGGCGGCTTGCAGCATGCGGATGTGTCCATCGGACAAGAGGGTGAAATCGCCGTTGCGAACACCGCTGGACTGCTGCTCCACGATGGATCTGGATGGCGCATCCTGCCTTTGCCGAATGGCACAAGCGTACGTTCTGTCGAGTGGGTCGGCCACAAGTTGTTCGTCGGCGGACAAGGGGCCTTCGGCTATTTCGCTCGCAGCCACGTGTTCTGTGGTCCTTTCCAGTATGTAGATCTGACGGAGCGGCTTGCCCACGTTGTAGGGCCCTTTGAAGATGTGTGGCGGACCGTTGCTGCTGAAGATGGGGTTGTTGTTTCTGGGGCAACGTTCGTTGCCAAATGCACCTTGGACGGCAAGGTGCAACCCATTTTCCGCGGTCCGGTCGAAAACCTGTTGCCCTTCGGCGACAACTGGCTTTACCAAACCGAAAATCGCCTGTTCACAGCGTCAGGTTCCCCTCTCGGACCACCGCTATCGAAGGATTGGCGCGCAGAGGCCGTAGCACGCCGCGGAGACGGAACCTGGGTTATGCTGACCCACGCACACGGTGTCTACGCGGGATCGGCCTCGTCGAGTGCATGGAATGCGTTGCCCGGTGACATCGACCGGGAACTGCGCATGTCGCGCACGAACTGCCTCCTTCAAACCGACTCTGGCTGGCTCATCGGAACGTCCGAGGGTGGAATCGTACTCACCTCGGACTTTGAACGCAGAACGGGACGTATCCGCTCGGAACAAGGACTTTCGCGGGAGACTGTTCTTGCGCTGGCGCAAGACGACCTCGGCAATGTCTGGGCAGGACTCGAAGGGGGACTCGACTTTTTAGCTTTTGCCGATCCAGAACGCGATGCATTTCAACTGCTCGGTCGTAGCAGCGCGGGTTATGGTTCCCTTCACACGCCGGAATTTCGCTATTTCGCTACGTCCCAAGGCTGCGAAGCCTGGAGCGCTGCGGGGACCCGGACCACCGTGCTTCCCGGGCAGTCCTGGTCGGTCCAGCGCGCCGGAACGTCCGTTTTGCTGGGGCACCATCAGGGGCTGTTTGAGCTGCGGGGAACAAGCACCATCCCGGTATGGACGCAGACGGGGGTCTGGGGAGTTTGGCAGCTGCCGGGGTCGTCATATTGGCTGGCGGGAACGTATTCAGGCCTGCTCCTGCTTGAAAACACTGGCAGCAGCTGGAATGCCTTGAAACTGCTCGAAGGCTTTGCGGAAAGCGCCCGCCACGTGGCTGTCGAAGACGCTGAACACATTTGGGTCACCCACCCCTACAAAGGAGCTTGGCGCATCTCGCTGAAAGACAACGCGAAATCAATCTCTTCTGTGCGTGAAATGGGGTCAGCAACAGGATTCCCAGATACCTTGAACCTGCGGGTACATGCTTTAGGGGACCAAATCATGTTCACCGCCTCCCGAGGTCTCCTGCGCTGGAACGCGGCTGCTCAGCGCGTCGAAGCCATCGAAGAATTCGCTGACGGTCTCGACCCGAACACCCCTTTCACCCACATCGCCTCAGCCCCCGATGGATCGGTGTGGTTTTTCACTCCAGGACATGTCGGACGCATCGCGCCCACGACCCGTGGCCTCCGTCCCGTGGCAGGAACCACACACCTCCCCCTCCACGGTGCAGAACCCATCAGCCGGTTTGAATCCATCGAATTCATGCCGGACGGCCGGGCCTGCATCCCCACCACTTCCGGTTTCCTCGTGGTGGATCCGAAGAAACTCCTTTCACCCACAGACGCGCCACGTGTGGTGATCCAACGCATTGCGCACCTCAACGCCGCCGAAGAGCAACTGCAGGTTCATTTCCCGGAGCGCGTGGAGCTGGAAGCTGGAATCCATGCCTTAGAATTAGCGCTCGGCACGGAAAGGAACCGCTGGCTCGGGCGGGTCATGTACCAGTGGCGTTTCCCCGACGTTTCAGAAGCCTGGTCTGAACCGGTGAAAGCCACTGCACTCACCCTGCCCGGATTAGGCACCGGCGAGCACGAGCTTGAGTTGCGGGCAATTCTGAGCCCGACGTACTATGGCCCGGTCACGCGCCTGCTCATCGATGTGCCTGCCCCATGGTACGCCACCCTCCCGGCGCGCATTGCCTACGTCCTGTTCGCTTCGGCCTCTGTGGGAGCTGGCGTCCTTGCTTCCCGCCGCCGTGAACGGCAACGGGCGGCCCGTGAGCTCGCTGATGCACAAGCTGCACTGACGTTCGAACGCGAGGAACGGGCGCGGACGGAACTCGAACTGCGCAACCAGGAACTTGCTTCCGCAACGCTGCATTTGATGGAGAAGGGCGAAGCCCTCCAAACCGTGCGCAAAGGCCTCGTCTCCCTGCGAGCAGAAGTCCCACGCACCCAGCAAAAATCCATCCAGGACCTCATCCACATCATCCAGCAAGACGAGCGTTTCGATGCCGGCTGGGAACAGTTCTCACAGCAATTTGACCGGGTGCATGTCGACTTCCAGACCCGCCTGCGCGAGCGCTTCCCTCACCTAACGAAAAACGACCTGCGCCTGTGCGCGTACATCCGCATGAACCTGTCGTCGAAAGAAATCGCTGCGCTGATGTTTGTCTCCGTGCGGGCTGTCGAGATCAGCCGGTTCCGCTTGCGGAAGCGTTTGGAGCTGGACAAAGGCGCAAACCTTCAGGAGTTCATCCAGAGGCTGTGAAACAAAAACGCCCCTCCGGGAAACCGGAGAGGCGTTCAATCAAGTCATTTCCGCTTACGGGCAGTCCGTTCCGAAGGCAGCGAGGAACACCAGCAAGTCCGGAGTTCCCACCACACCGTCGTCGTTCAAGTCCCCCGGGCAGGCGTTGCCCAACTCGAACGTACACGTTCCGTTTTCTACGTTCGCAGCATCGTTGTAGTTCGAGGCATCTGCATAGGTGCAACCGAACACCAGGGCAGTCGCACACGAACCATCATCTACACCAGCGAAGGGATTGAATTCCAAGCTAAACGGATCCGTGCAGCCGGCACACGCAGTGCACGAATTGAAGCAAACCACATCGAGCACGGTATTCGCCGCCACGTTGACCGTCCGGTTTCCGTACTGGGAAGCACATGCAGCGCCACCGAAGTTCTCATCTCCACCCCATTCACCACCGTTGATGTACTTGAACTCCTGAACACCTTCCGTGAGGGCCAACGTGATGCCGTAGACATCAAATCCCTGGTACGTCATCGGCGTCGCGTTTGCAGTCCATCCTTGGAAGCCTCCAGCAAGGTAAACCCCTGCAGGTGCAGCGGCCGTTGCCGCCATGTCAACGCGGAAGGTCACGAGGTACTGGCACATGCCGCTGGCAATCGTCGCATCCGCATTGTAGTTCTGTGCAGTAGCATCCATGCAGCCCACCACAGCAGAGGGACAAGCGGAGCAGCTGTTCCAGCAGACTTCTGGAATCGTGGTGGTCGGGGTCACCGTCAATGTTCGGTTTGTGTACCCGTCGATGGTTGATGTACAGGCCGTTCCTTCAACATAGTTTTCCTGCTGTGCCCAGTTGTCGATTGTGAACTTGTACTCGTAGGTACCGGGTAGTAAAGTGGTAGACAGGGTATAGACACCGTTTGCATCCGCATCACTCATTTGCCAGCAATCCCCACACCATCCATTGAACGAACCGCTGACGTTGACAAATCC
>JBMTYE010000042.1:0-9395 GCA_049454255.1 Flavobacteriales bacterium | reverse complement strand
AGGCAATCCCACCCCGTCGTCGCGCACCTCGATCTGCACGCGTCCCGCCTCCCGACCGACCCGCAACGTCACCACACCACGCGACCGGCCGACAAACGCATACTTCATCGCGTTCGAAAGCAACTCATTCACAATCAAACCACAGGGAATCGCTTGGTCCAGGTTCAAGAACACCGGTTCGAGTTCGGTGTGGAGTTCCACGCGGCAGTCCCGCCGCGCATAGCTCGTCATGAGGTTGCCGGCTAACCGCTGGAGGTATTCCGAAAAGCCGATGCTGCTGAAGTCCGTGGCGCGGTAGAGCGACTCGTGGATGAAGCTCATCGTGGCGATCCGGTTTTGGCTCTCCTCGAGCACCTGAACGATGCCCGGGTCGCTGACGAAACGGCGCTGCAGGTTGAGCATGCTCGAAATCACCTGCAGGTTGTTTTTCACCCGGTGGTGGACTTCCTGAAGCAGCACCTCCTTTTCCTTGAGCGCGCCCCGGATTTGGCCCTCCATCTCCTTGCGCTCGGTGATGTCGTAGGCGATGCAGCTGACTTCCGCGCTGCCATCGTCCGAGCGGATGGGGTTGACGAACATTTGGAACCAAACCACTTCTCCCGCGATGTCCTCGAGCGCCCACTCGAACTGCTGGGCTGTTCCTGCAAAAGCGCGCTCGAACAGGTGGTGCTGTCCCTGGTAGTGGTCCGCCGCTGCGCGGTACCGCAGCACCTCAAGGAACTTCATGCCCAGCGTGACTTCGACCCCGAACCGCTGGGCGAACACCTCCCGGAAGTTTGCATTCACCGATGTCACCCCCTGGTCCCGGTCGAGGGTGAACATCAGGAGGTAGCGCGTCGAGGTAAAAATGGACTCAAGTTTGGCCGACTGCGCGCGCGCGGCCCGCTCGTGACGGCGCATATCGGTGATGTCGAGGTACATGCATCGCAGTCCGATCCGCTCTCCCCGTTCGTCGAAGCGCGCAGACGCACCGCCCAGCACCGAAAGCGACATCCCGTTGCGCGCTGCAAACGTCCGCTCCCCGCGCAGGCCCTCGAGTTCTTCCATCCACGCATCTTCCGGCAACTCCTTGATGACATCGTGGATGCGCAGCCCACCGACCTCCTCCACCGTGTACCCGAGCGCCCGCATGAACGCCCCGTTCGCGTAAGCAAAGCTCCCGTCGCCGTCCACAAGGAAAATCAGGTCAGTCGCATTTTCCAGGATGTCCCTGTAACGTTCTTCGCTCCGCCGAAGCTCACTTTCCGCCGCCTTCAGGTCCGAAATATCCCGCCCGACCACCACCGAGCCGCGCAACCCGTCGTCCCCTTGCAGCGCCGCGACCGACATGAGCAAGTTGAATTCCTCGCCGGAAGCCCGAAGTCCGATGGCCTCTCCCACGAAGAACCCTTGATCCCGCAGAGCACGCCACATTCGATCTGCTTCCTCAGGATGCGCTAGAAATGCCCGGTAGTCGAGCAGTCTCGCCTCCTCTGCAGTCCAGCCAAACTCCACCGAGGCCGCTTGGTTGAATTGGATCAGCCGACCGCGCACATCGAACGCAAGAATCATATCGATCGAGCTCTCGATGATGCTGTGATTCAGTGTTTCCGCTTGTCGAAGCAGGGCCTGTGTCGCTTTGTGGCGTTCAATTTCTTCACGCAGTTGTGCGTTCGTTTCCTCCGCGAGCTGGGCGCGCAGCTGTTCGCGTTCGAGCTGCACGTGGGAACTCAAATCGGTAACCGTCAGCTGAACAGCGGGTTCCCGGTCGAAGATGCTCAGCGTCATGCGGACCTCGACTTCCCGCAACGGGATGTGCCGCCGCGGGCACCGCAGCGTGAGTTGTCGGGCAGGAGGTTTGGCGCCCTGACGCGTCAGGGCCAAATCCTCCTGAACCCCTTTTCCGTCCGCCTCTCCGAAACACGCCACCATCTCCATCCCATACAAATCATCCTCGCGCTGCATGTCAAGCATGTCGACCGCCGCCGGATTTGCGTACCTGATTTTCCCGTCTACAGCAAGGAAGAGCCCGACCGGACTCGATTCCACGAGCAACCTGAACCTCTCCTTCGTTTCGAGCAAGTCGCGCTCTGCTCGCTTGCGGTTCGTGATGCCGTGGACGAGCAGGATGTCGCGCCGGTCGCCGTCGCCGGGGTGGATGAAGCCCTCGAGAAAAACGGTGGCCCCACTTGAGGTGCGTGCTTGCACTTCGCACGGGCTGTTGCGGTGGTGGCGAAGTTGCAGGCGCCGAACATCGCGCGAATCGAACCACGTTTCCAGTGGCAATCCGACGCACTCTGCCGGTTCAGAAATCCCTAACAGCTCGGCAAACCTGCCGTTGCAGTCTTCGATGCGGCCCGCATGCACCACGGCGATGCCCTCCATGGCCGCCGTGCTCAGTACGTCGAACTGGTGGGACCGCTGTTCGAGCAGTTCGAGTCGATTCAGCTGGGCGGAGAGGTCCCGGATTTGGCACCACAAGCCGTCCTCTGCGCGGAAAAACGGCTTGATTTCCCACCGGAGGCCCGGCTCAACCTCGACCACGGTGGGCTTGCCTACGCGGGCTTGCAAGAGAACGGACTGCACAGAATCCCGGGAACACAGCGTTTGTACGGCAGCCGGTTCAAGTCCCAGCCACACCGCGTGGTGCACCTCGGGAGATCCGGCAGCCGGAAACCACACCAGGGTTTCTGCCGCGGCGGGTAGAATGCGGTCAGTTACTGGGCGCATCCGAGGGTTCTATTTTTTCCAAACGCAAGCCATCGATCCGCCGCAACTCCCCCCCTTTGTATTCTTCTTCCCGCCGCACTTCTCCACTCGGCCACGAATACACCCACCGGCCTTCCTGTACCCCGCCCACATACATCCCCGTAGCACTTCGGGTGCCGTCGGCGTACCACCACGTGTGGCGGCCCTCCGGCATACCGTTGATGTACGAGCCGCGGAAAATCACCGTACCGCTGGCATGGGTGTGGATCCATTCCCCTGTTTTCTCGCCGTCAATGTACGCACCTTGTTCGCGGTGGTCGTTGACATCGATTGTCCAGGTTCCGTTGCGCAAGCCGCGTACGTACTCGCCTTCCACCAGAACCTGTCCTTCTGGGCTGTATTCCAGAATTTGGCCGTCTTCCTTCCCATTTCTGTACTGCTCCTTGCGGTGGATTTTCCCACCGGGATAGTACCAAACCCAAGCCCCGTGGAAGGCCCCCTCCCTATAGCTTCCCAGCTGCGCAACCTCCCCATTCGGATAGTAGAACGTCCACTCGCCGTCCCGCACACCGCCCGCATACGTCCCTTCCGCTTGCACGCTACCGTCTGGATACCACAGTTTCCACAGGCCTTCTCGGTTGCCTAGCGCATCTGTCACCCCCTCCCCGGTCCGCACACCATCGACGTAGAGCGTGCCCCCCACCAGTGCACCGGTCGTGTCGTACTCCCGGAAAATTCCGTGCTCTTTGCCATCACGGTACGATCCTATCCTCCGGACGGCTCCGTTCGGATGAAACTCCCTCCGGATGTCCAGCATCGCTGTGGTGGTTTCGTCCACGACCCGCTCACCATTCTCGTACTTCTCCATGCGCTCCAGCTTGCCTTGGGCATCGTAAAACCGAAAGATCCCGTGGCGAACTCCTCGTCGCCATGTACCTTCTTCTTGCAGTCCCCCGGAAGTGCGAACCACTTCCCACAAGCCTTCTTTTTTTCCTTCCGGTCCGTACCGGTTGAGTTTTTCAAGACCGATTTGCACACCGTTTTGAAACACCATGCGCGAAATCAATCTCCCGTCGTCCTCGGCAAACTCTTTTCCCGTGCCCTGTTCCCGCCCTTGGACAAAGGGAATTTCACGGGATTTGGTCCCGTTCGGATGGTAGTATTCAGCGACTCCAGAACGCACATCAGCTACCCAGGGCGTGCGAGAGACCAAGGTTCCATCTGCTGCATAGACCGACTCCCATCCATCTTTTTTCCCCGCTGCGTACTGAACGACTTGTTCGAGCGTTCCGTCTTCACGGTAAAACTCCCAATCGCCTGCGAGCAAGTGGTTTTCCCTGTTGCCCCGGCTTTTCACTTCTCCGTTCGGATGAAAGGCCGTCCACATCCCCTCGGGCATGCCCTTGACCAAACACCCTTCGCTGGCTATCCCTCCTTCTGGAAACCGGTACACAGTCCACACACAACCATCCGGCCGATCCACAACTTCCTGTCCACATACAACTACATACTCTCCTTTAAGGAAGAAAAAGAGTGCTAGTAGTAGTGTCCTGTTGAAACTGTGGATGACGTGGACCGGTGCGGTTTGCATTTTCGGTTTTGCACAAATTTCGTTCACGTTTTCCACAAGTGGACGGTTGTTTTTATCCTGTAAATGAGTGATTTATGTTTTTTTCTGGAACGGATGGGCGTTCGGGCATGAGGATAACTCCCTTCGTTTCGGTCGGTGAACAACTGGGGTTTCCGTGAAGAGAAGTCTTCAGCAAATTTGCTCGAGGTGGTTTGGAAAGTCGCGGAAAAAACCGCCTTAGTCGGCAGCCTCGGAAAACCAAACAAAGTTGTGGTGCAGTTCTGCACAGTACATAACGGGAATTCACAGGCATGCGGTGAATTACCTTTCCCGCATGAATGTATCGTTAGGATGTGATCATGCGGGGCCAGCGTTAAAGGCCCGAGTTGCTGCGTTTTTAGAGAGCCGTGGCGTGGAGACAGTGAACAGAGGAACCGATACCGAAGACCGGGTGGATTATCCGGACTATGCACACCGTGTCGCCGAGGATGTCGTCTCTGGTAAGGCAGATTTCGGAATTCTGATCTGTGGCTCAGCAAACGGAGTAGCGATGGCTGCGAACAAGCACGCAGGCATACGCGCGGCGATTGCGTGGAACGCTGAAGTGGCGGGTCTAGCACGCGGCCACAATGACGCAAATGTGCTGTGTCTTCCCGCTCGGTTCATCACCGAGGAGGAAGCTCTCGCGTGTGTGGATGCCTTTTTGAAAACCCCATTTGAAGGCGGGCGACACACCGGTCGGGTGGCAAAAATCGCTCTCACCTGTGCGCTTTGGGTGCTCGCCCTTGCAGGTGCGAGCGCTCAACAGCAACTCGATGCTCAACGGGTTCGCGGTTGGGCAGCTACCATGGCTCCGAATGAGTTAGAAGAACTCCTTACGGTTTTTGCGTCGGATGCATTCGAGGGGCGCGAAACAGGCACCCCGGGCGCAGAGCGGGCAGCTGAATTTGTGCGCGATGCATTTGCGGCGGCTGGTCTTCAACCGGGCGTCGCCGGCGGCTGGTTCCAGGAGGTCCCCATGCGCACGGAAAAGCTCGTAAGTGGATCATTCCGAATTTCAGGCACGGCTTACAGTTTTCCAGAGGATGTGGTGTTTCCTCCCTCCGTGGAACTCGAGGAATGTCCTGAAACGGATCTCTTTTTCGCAGGCTATGGCATCGTCGAAGGAAAGCGCGACGATTACAAGGGCGAAGCCTTGCGTGGGCGGGTTGCTGTAGTGCTCGGTGGCATGCCAGACGGCAAGAGCGAAGACCGGTTGATGGACAAGCGGAAGTGGGCGGAAGCGGCAGGTGCGAAAGCCCTTGTGGTGATTCCAGAGAACTATACTGCGCTTCGCGGCCGGTTTAAGGCATGGGCTGGTCGTCCTTCGACGCGGTTAGAACGCGACTGGCCCGTGGATGCGGAGCCAGGATCTGCCCTGCCCGTATTTTACGTTTCCGAGCGGGTTGCGGAAGCGTGGCTGGGAAATGTGGCGGCAGAGCGGAAGGCGTGCAAGCGGCGGTCGACGGCCCGTGCATTGCAGGGGACGTGGAGCCATCGGATCGGTAGGGAAATCACTTCGTTTACAGGAAGGAATGTTGTCGGCATCTTGCCGGGATCGGAGTCTCCCTATTCGAAGGAGTGCATTGCCGTGACCGCGCACTACGACCACATCGGCTGGGTCGATGGCCAAATCAACAACGGAGCCGACGATGACGGCTCCGGCACGGTGACCCTCATCGAACTCGCGGAAGCCTGTGCAACAGCCGCCCGGGACGGCTTTGCCCCCCGCCGAACCATGTTGTTCATGGCGGTTGTGGGCGAAGAAAAAGGCCTACTCGGATCCGAGTGGTACAGCGAACACCCCGTTTGGCCCCTCGACTTTACCGTCGCAAACCTGAACATCGACATGATCGGAAGGACGGACGCGGCGCACCCGGACAACGAGCGCTATGTCTACCTCATCGGCTCGGACCGACTCTCAACGGAGTTGCACGCGGTGAGCGAGACGGTAAACGCCCGATTCACGCAGCTTGCCCTCGATTACACCTTCAACGCCGAGGACGACCCGAACCGGTTCTACTACCGCTCGGACCACTACAACTTCGCCCGCAAAGGAGTTCCTGTGATTTTCTACTTCTCAGGCGTACATGAGGATTACCACAAACCCGGGGACGACGCACACAAGATTCGTTACGGCAAAATGTCGGAGATCGGCCAACTCGTCTTTCACACCGCATGGCAGTTAGCGAACCAAGACCGACGGATCAAGGTCGACCGTCCGGAAGGCGCCCGCTGATGGGTTAAAGCGCCTTGAGTGCGCGAATAAACTCGGCTTTCATGCGGGTATGGGCATCGCCCGTTGCCGGACCATCAAATCCTGCGTGGATCCATGCGGTGCCGTCCGGATACACGATTGCGGTGGTAGGAAATGCGCTGATTCCTCCGGGAATCCAAGGAAACACCTGCGAGGCGACCTCTTTCGATGCACTGCCCCCGAGATAAGGAGCGTGCGGTATTCCGCAGTCGGTTGCCCAGCGCTGAAGGCGCGCAGGTGGAGGCATGCTGTCCCGTTCAAACACCACCACAGACCAACGGACATCCGCGCGGTCTGCGATGAGTCTAGAAAGCATGCGCGCCTCGTCCATGCAGTTCGGGCACCAGGTTCCTGCGATACTCACGATATGCAGGGTACCCGTGGGGGGGATGAGTTCGAGGGAAAGGGGTTTTCCATCGGATGTTTTGAGGTCAGCAATGGCTCCAGGCAGAAGGGCTGCGAGCGCAGCATCAGGAGCTTCAAGGGCTGGGCCAGACAGCGCAGTCCATCGGGTAAAGCCGTGCAATCCGCTGTGGAGGGTTCCATCGGTGAATCCGGTGGGAGTGGCCCGTGCGTGGAACCGGTAGAGGTGGGCCCCGTCGAACGTGTTGAGTGTTAGAATTCCATCCTTCAAGTTTCCTGCGAGATAGCGCAAATCTCCGGTCGGAGAGGACACGGTGCCTGTTGCGCTATCGCCGCGCACGCACAGGTGGAGCCGGTCGGTCGCGGTGCTGTCTCCTTCCCAGATGAAATTCCAGCTTTGACACGTTTCCTGTGCAACTACAGGTGCATTTGCAACAGGCAATGCAGTGAAGGGAACGCTGTAGCCGTCCGGTCGGAGGCTGTCTGTCCATGTTCCATCAAACCCATCGGTCGACCACCGCACAACGATTGCGCCGCCGAAAACAGGTACAGCGTAGGTGCCGTTGCCGAGCGCGTTCAGGGGAATACGCTCGGGTCCGTTCACAATGGTCAGCGACGTTGAGTCGCCTTCGAAGCGGACATCAGCGGTGACTGAGTCGTTGAGGGCGAACTGAACGTTCCACTGCGTGGGCCCGGAAGGCGTTTCCGAGCACGCGACGAGCGCAAGTATCACGGGAACGAGCAACCGGTTCATTCCAAATCAAATCGAATGCCCTGGGCAAGGGGAAGGGCATTACCGTAATTGACGGTGTTTGTCTGCCGGCGCATGTAGGCTTTCCACGAGTCCGAGCCGGATTCACGTCCTCCCCCAGTTTCTTTTTCGCCCCCGAAGGCCCCACCGATTTCAGCCCCTGAGGTGCCGATGTTGACGTTCGCGATGCCGCAGTCGGATCCTTGGACCGACAAGAAGCGCTCTGCTTCGCGGACATCATTTGTCATAATCGCGGACGAAAGTCCTTGGTCGACGCTGTTTTGGATTGCAATCGCCTCCTCGATGGAGGTGTACTTCATGAGGTACAGCAAGGGAGCAAAGGTTTCCTCCCGAACGATGGGCATGTCGGGGGTCACTTCAGCGATTGCAGGACGCACGTAGCAGCCGCTGGTGTAAGCGGGTCCCTCGAGTACACCTCCCGCAACGGCAAAGGTGCCTCCTTGGGCGGTTACGGCGGCCAGTGCATTGACGTACGTATTTACTGCCTGGGTGTCGATGAGAGGTCCGATGTGGTTGCTTTCGTCGAGGGGGTTGCCGATACGGAGTTGGCTATAGGCCTTGATGAGGGTGTCGCGCACTTGATCGTAGCGGCTGGCATGGATGATAAGGCGCCGCGTGGAGGTGCACCGTTGGCCGCAGGTTCCTACCGCGCCGAACACGGTGGCAGGGACGACCATTTTCAAGTCAGCAGTGGGCGTGATGATGATGGCGTTGTTGCCGCCGAGTTCGAGCAGTGAGCGCCCGAGCCGAGCACCTACAGCTGCACCTACAGCCTTGCCCATCCGGGTGCTGCCTGTGGCGCTGACGAGCGGAACTCGGTGGTCGTTGCTCATGAGAACTCCGAGTGCAGCGCCCCCGTTGACCACGCATGAGAGGCCTTCAGGCACATTGTGCGCTTGAGCAACCCGGTTCCAAATGTGTTGGCAGGCAATGGAGCACAAGCCCACCTTTTCGGACGGTTTCCAAACGCAGGCATCGCCTGCAATCCAGGCAAGTGCGGTGTTCCACGACCAGACAGCTACAGGGAAATTGAAGGCGGAGATAATGCCCACCACGCCGAGCGGATGCCATTGTTCGGACATCCGATGCTCAGGACGCTCCGAGTGGGTAGTCATTCCGTAGAGCATACGACTTTGACCTACTGCGAAATCGCAGATGTCGATCATTTCCTGAACCTCTCCTAAGCCTTCCTGGTAGCTTTTGCCCATTTCCCAACTGACGAGAGCGCCGAGCTCTGCCTTCACTTCTCGAAGCGCATTGCCGAATTGTCGGACGACTTCCCCCCGCTTCGGTGCGGGTACGGTGCGCCAAGCGAGAAAGGCCTCGTGTGCAGCCTGAACAGCTTCGTGGTACTCTGCGTCGGTGGCCGTTGTGAATCCGGCGATGCGCGACCCGTCCACCGGAGAGAAGGATTCAATGACGGGACCTGAGCCGAATGCGCGGGAGCCGATCATGACCCCGGGGTTGACATCGCGGATTCCGAGTTTCGAGAGGATGTGCTGCATTTCCATGGTGCAAAGGTAGGGGTGGGGCAATATCGGGGGATTTTAATTTAACTTATTGGTAATGAGCCGATTGGTCGCAGCTATTTCAGAGGCACGACAAGGGTAGAGTATGCGAGTGTGTTCAGATCGCCGCTAGGGCCCCGGAAATCGTTGATTCGGACTGTTTCACGTGAAACTACCGACCAAACTGAACCAGAAGCA
>JBMTYE010000041.1:0-9548 GCA_049454255.1 Flavobacteriales bacterium | reverse complement strand
GGGCGGGGCCCCCCCCGGGCCCCCCGGTACTGATCCGATCCGCGCGTGAGCAAGGAATTGGTCATCAATTCCACCGCGAAAGGGGTGGAAATCGCCCTGCTCGAGGACGGTCGACTCGTCGAGCTTCATCGGGACCAAGGGTCGATGGATTACGCGGTCGGGGACATCTACCTCGGCCGGGTCAAGAAGGTATTGCCCAGCCTGAACGCGGCCTTCGTGGACGTAGGACACGAGAAGGATGCGTTTCTGCATTTTCTGGATTTGGGTCCGCATTTCAAGACCCAGCAGAACTTCGTAAAGCGGGCGATGGCGGGCAAGTTGGCCACGTCGGATTTGGCCCACTTCCCGAAGGAGGCGGAGGTGGACAAGAAGGGCAAGCTCAAGGATGAACTCGCGTCTTCCCAGCTCGTGCTTGTGCAGGTGGCGAAGGAGCCGATTTCCTCGAAAGGGCCTCGGTTGACAGCGGAAGTGACGCTGCCTGGACGGTACCTCGTGCTTGTGCCTTTCAGCGACAAGATTTCGATGTCGTCGCGGATCAAGGGCGAAGCGGAGCGTACTCGCTTGCGGAAGCTTATGGCAGACATCCAGCCTCCAGGGTTCGGGGTCATCGTGCGCACCGTGGCCGAATCGAAAGGCACGGCTGAACTCAAGGCGGATCTTGAGGATTTGGTGGCCCGGTGGGCAGAACTCCACAAACGCCTGCGCCAGGCCAAACCGGGCAAACGCGTCCTCGGAGAACTGGACAAAACGAGTACCGTACTGCGCGATGTGCTCACGCCGGATTGCACAAGCATTCGGGTGAACGACGCGCGTTTGGCGGACGACGTCCGCGCTTACCTCCACAGCATCGCTCCGGAGAAGGAGAGTGTGCTGAAGCTCAGCAAGGAACGGGACCTGTTCGATGCGTTGTCCATTCACCGCCAAATCAAAGCGGCCTTCGCAAAGCAGGTCGTCCTGAAAAGCGGCGCTTACCTCATCATCGAGCAAACCGAGGCCATGCACGTCATCGACGTGAACAGCGGTGGCCGCAAGTCGGGGGCGAAGGACCAGGAGGAAAACGCCCTGATGACGAACCTCGAAGTTGTTGATGAAGTGGCGCGGATTCTGCGTTTGCGGGATTTGGGCGGGATTATTTGCATCGACTTCATCGACATGGCGAAACGGGAGCACAACAAGCAGCTCACCGACGCACTCAAGGCCGCCATGAAGGCGGACAAAGCGAAGCACAACATCCTGCCGCCTAGCCGCTTCGGTGTGGTCGAGATGACCCGCCAGCGCGTGCGCCCGGTGGCGGACATCGCTACGACGGAAGCCTGCCCCTCCTGCAACGGAACCGGCACAGTGGGCGCCTCCATCCTCATCACCGACCTCATCGAGAGCAGCATCGGGTACCTCACGTCGGCCGAGGGCCAGCGCAACCTGACCCTCATGGTGCACCCCATGGTCGAATCCTACATCCTGCGGGGATGGTGGAATTCGATGCTGCGCGGATGGAAAAAGAAGTACAAGACGTCCATCCGGGTGGAATCGAACTCGTCCATGGAGCTCATGGAGTACAAGCTGTTCAATCAGCTCGGAGAGGAACTCATCACCTGAGTTCCTTCGGATAACACAGGAAATGCCGGACCACAGGCCGGCGGATGGCCTCCCGATCGAAGGCATCCGTTGCGTCGGCATAGTCGAGCAAACGCCCGTCTTTGAAGAGGATGTGGATGCCGCCCGGCACGTAGGTCGTGTTGTCCACGACGCCACCGAAGACCACATACCGCGACTCGTCTTCGCTGAGGCCGAGTGCCGTTGCGGCGGCGGCCCTCCAGTACGCCGTTTCTTCAGGGTCAAACGGTTCTGGGCGCAGCTCGATGCGGAAGAGCTCCCGTGAGAGCAGCCGCCTCGCGAGCAGCGCGAGCACGGGGTCGCTGTGTTCCTTCCACACCTTCATCGAGGCGAGGATGTCGCTGTCGTCCAGGGAGCAGAAGGCCTCGAGCACTTCGGGGTCGGCAAACCACTGGGTATGGTCGCGGTTGCCTGAAAGAAATCCCGAAAGGGCCGGGGTGGCGAAGACCTGCTCGCCGGCCCTGGTCAGTGTCGTCGCGCGGCGCAGTAGGTGCATCAGCATGTGCTCTGCACTGAGTACGGTGCGGTGCAAGTACACTTGCCAGTACATCAGCCGGCGCGCGACGAGGAACTTCTCAATGGAATAGATGCCCTTTTCTTCAACAACCAGGCGGTTGTCCACTACGTTGAGCATCTTGATGATGCGCTCGCTTCCCACCTTGCCTTCAGCGACACCAGAGTAGAAGCTGTCGCGGGCGAGGTAATCCAGCCGGTCCATATCGAGCTGGGAGGAGACGAGGTCGTGGAGGAAGCGGCGCGGATGGTGGTCGTTGAAGATGGCGATGGCCAAATCCAGCGCCCCACCGAAGTCCTCGTTCAGGCGCGCCATGATGACGGCCGACAGGTCCTCGTGGTGGACGCCGGACACGATGCTGTGTTCGAGGGCGTGGCTGAACGGGCCGTGACCGACGTCGTGCAGCAGAATGGCCATGCACGCAGCCTCGTCCTCTTCGGCCGAGATGTCGATGCCCTTGCTCCGCAGAACGTCGATGGCCTCCTGCATCAGGTGCATCGCGCCCACGGCGTGGTGAAAGCGGTTGTGGACCGCGCCCGGGTACACCACATGCGACAGGCCCAGTTGCGTGATGCGGCGCAGGCGCTGGACGTACGGATGGTCCATCAGCCGGATGGCCAAAGGATGCCGCAGGGCAATGAATCCGTAGACCGGATCGTTGATGATTTTGGGCGAGCGGGCGGTTCCCATCCGGGGCGTGTTCAGGGTGCAAGATACCGGTGCCCGCCCGCCCGCCGCACGCTACCTTGCAGCCGATTCACTTTGCTTTGCCGATGAACCGCTCTCCTCACATCCTTTGGGCCGACGACGAAATCGATCTGCTCAAACCGCACATCCTATTTTTGGAGGCCAAAGGCTACACGGTCACCGGCGTGAACAGCGGCGTGGAGGCCGTCAGCGAAGTGCAATCCAGCCACCTGTTTGATATCGTCTTCCTCGACGAGCAGATGCCAGGTCTTGGCGGATTGGAAACCTTGCAACGCATCAAGGCCGTCCGGCCCCACCTGCCGGTGGTCATGATCACGAAGAGCGAGGAGGAGCATGTCATGGAGCAGGCCATCGGCTCGAAGATCAGCGATTACCTCATTAAACCGGTGAATCCGAATCAGTTGCTGCTTGCACTGAAGAAGCACCTCGACGAGAGGCGGCTGGTGTCCGAAAAGACGATGGCATCGTATCAGCAGGCGTTTCGGGAGTTGGGCCTGCGGTTAGGAAGCCGGCTCGATGCCGACGAGTGGATCGCGCTGTACGGCGAACTCATCGGGTGGCGACTGGAGCTTGAAGGGTCGGAAGATACCGGGATGCGGGAGGTGCTCGACATGCAGTTTGCCGAGGCTGATCGGCAGTTTGTGCGGTTCATCGAGTCCGGCTATGCGGATTGGATGGCCCATCCGGATGCTGACACACCGGTCCTTTCGCACCGCGTACTGCCTGAGCGGTTGCCCCGCACCTGGGCCGAGGCAGACGGCCGGCCGATTTACCTCGTCGTGGTGGACAACCTGCGTTGGGACCAGTGGCGCATGATGGAGCCGCTGCTCGCCGACAAGTTTCGGGTGACGCGAAGTGCGCCCTACTTTTCCATCCTTCCGACTGCAACGCAATATGCTCGGAATGCGTTGTTTGCGGGCATGACCCCGGCGGACATCGCGCGGGTGTATCCAGAGCTGTGGGTGGACGAGGATGCTGAGGGGAGCAAAAATGCCCACGAGGGTGCCTTGTTCGAGAGGTTGGTCAAGCGGCTCGATTTGCCGGGGAAGCAGGGCTACCACAAGGTGGCAAACCAGCAGGCGGGCAGGCGGCTTTTGGAACAATTCCATCAGACCAAATCCAACGCCATCACCGCCATCGTCTACAATTTCGTCGATATGCTCTCCCATGCGCGCACGGACATGGAGGTCATCCGCGAGCTGGCGTCGGACGAGGCGGCCTACCGCTCGCTTACGCTTTCGTGGTTCAACCACAGTTCGTTGAAGGAACTTTTCGATGCGATTGCTGCGACCGGGGCCCGCGTCATCGTGACGACCGACCACGGCACCGTCCCGGTGGATCAGCCGGTGGTGGTTCGCGGGGAGCGCGAAACGAACCCGAACCTCCGGTACAAGGTGGGCCGCAACCTCGGCTATTCCGCCAGCGAGGTCTTCGAGGTGCGCCATCCGGAGCGGATGGGCCTGCCGAAGCCGCACGTCAGCAGCGCATACATTTTTGCCCGGGGGAATGATTTTTTGGTCTACCCAAACAACCAAAACCACTTCGTCCAACTCTACCGCAACACCTTCCAGCACGGCGGCATTTCCCTGCCTGAAGTCATCGTGCCGTGGGTCGAATTGGATCCGCGATGAGGGTGCATTGGCAGCGCGAAGGCATCCGGGAAGACCGGTTGCGAGAGGCGGCTGCGGAGCTCGCGGAGGTCCTACGCGGGGTACGGCCTCTCGGCGGGGTGGTGGTGCTCGACGGCGACATGGGCGCGGGGAAGACGACCACCGTGCGTGCCCTCGGCGCGGCTCTCGGCATCCTCGACGAGGTGTCGAGTCCCACCTTCGCACTTGTGCACGAGTATGCCTCTCGGACCGGAACCCCGGTGGTTCACATGGATTTGTACCGTATTGAAGATGAGGCGGAAGCGGCCGAAGCGGGGGTGGGGGAGTACTATGCGGGGCCCGGTTTGTGCTTCGTCGAATGGGCGGACCGGGCTGCGGGCCTGCTGCCGCCTGATGCGCTGCGCTTGCGCATCACCGCAGGGCCGGAGGGCGAGCGGGTGTGGGAACTTCGGGTTCCGTAGGCCGTCCGCAGGGCGGATTGTGTATTTTCGGCTGCGATGGAGGAATCCCGGATTCGGTCTCTCGCGCGGGAGGCCTCGTTGCTCCCGGCGGAACAGCTGTTGCAGGTGCCCGTTCGAGGCAGCGAGCTCGTTATCGGCATTCCGAAGGAGCACAGCTTGCAGGAAAAGCGGGTGGCCCTGGTCCCTGAAGCCGTGGCGTTGCTCGTGGCCCGAGGCCACCAGGTGCTCGTGGAGACCGGCGCTGGGAATTCGTCGCACTACACGGACGCGGATTACAGTGAGGCCGGCGCCCGCATTGTGTACGACCGGAAGCAGATTTTCACGACCGGAATTGTCATCAAGGTGGAGCCGCCTTCGCTCGATGAGGTGGAGTTGATGGGCATGCGCCAAACTCTCATCAGCGCCCTCCAGCTCAACATCCAGCAAGACGGTCTTCTCGAAGCCCTCGCCGCAAAGAAAACGACCGCCATCGCTTGGGACTTCATCACGAACCACGACGGCATCGTGCCGCTCGTGCGTGCCATGGGCGAGATTGCGGGCAACAGCGCCATCCTGATCGCGGGCGAACTGCTCGCCGGTCCCGATGGCCGTGGCACCATGCTCGGCGGCCTCTCCGGTGTTCGTCCCTCCGAAGTCGTCATCATCGGCGCCGGCACGGTGGCCGAATTCGCCACACGCGCTGCACTCGGGTGTGGCGCCTCCGTGAAGCTGTTCGACAACAGCCCCCACCGCCTCATCCGCCTCCAAAACGCCATCGGCCAACGGCTTTGGACCTCCACCCTGCAGCCCTCGGTGCTCGAGGAAGCCCTCCGCACGGCGGATGTGGCCATCGGCGCCCTCCGTGGAACCGGCCAGCGCACCCCCCTTGTCGTTTCAGAACCCATGGTCGCCGCCATGCGCCGCGGCACCGTGGTCATCGACGTCTCCATCGACCGCGGCGGCTGCTTCGAGACCAGCCGCATCACCTCGCACGAGCGCCCGACCTTCATCGAGTTCGGCGTCATCCACTACTGTGTGCCAAACATGCCCTCCCGGGTCAGCCGCACCGCCTCGAAGGCCCTCAGCAACATCTTCGCCCCCATGCTCCTCGAGTTCGCCGGCGACGGAGGCATCGAGTCCGCCATCCGCAAAAACCGGCTGGCCCGCAGCGGAGTCTACATGTTCAACGGATCGATGACCCACGCAGGTATTGCTGGCGAGCGCGGCATGCCGCACAAGGACCTCGATCTTCTGCTCGCTGCTCTCTGAGCGATTCGCCCTCGAAGTTTGAGTTTTAGTTTGAGTTGAAGTTCGAGTTCTCGCTCTCAACCTCGTTCTCGCTCTCAACCTCAACCTCGCCCCTTTCCCGTCAGTACTCCGCGGATTTGGTGAAGGGTCAGGAGGGCTTCGACGGGCGTGAGGCGGTCGATGTCGAGACCGAGCACCGTGTCGCGTACTTGGCTGAGCACCGGGTCGTCGAGCGAAAAAAGCGAAAGCTGAAGCTCCGGTTCGGCTACTTCCCGCACCGGAGTAGGGGGGGATTCCAGGTGGCGTGCCCCCAGATGTGCGAGCACCCGATCGGCGCGTTCTACGACGGTTCGCGGCATGCCTGCAAGCCGGGCGACGTGGATGCCGAAGCTGTGGTTGCTACCGCCCGGTTCGAGTTTGCGCAGGAAGACCACCCGCCCGTCCCGCTCCTGGACACTGACATTCACGTTCACGATGCGCGGGAACAGCGCTTGCATGTCGTTCAGTTCGTGGTAGTGGGTGGCGAAAAGGGTGAGTGCTCGGTGACGGGGGTGTTCGTGGAGAAACTCCGCGACTGCCCAAGCTATGCTCACGCCATCGTAGGTACTCGTGCCGCGCCCGATCTCATCGAGCAACACCAAACTGCGGTCGGTCAAGTTGTTCAGGATGGCCGCCGTCTCGTTCATCTCGACCATGAAGGTCGACTCCCCGCGGGAGAGGTTGTCCGAGGCGCCTACCCGGGTGAAGATGCGGTCGAGGATGCCACAATCTGCTGAGCGCGCGGGGACGTAGGATCCCGTTTGGGCGAGCAGACAGATGAGCGCGGTTTGGCGCAGTAGCGCAGACTTTCCAGCCATGTTCGGTCCGGTGACCATGAGCAACTGGGCCTGATCCGGATCGAGCTCGACATCGTTTGCCACGTAAGGCTCACCCGGTGGCAGCATCCGCTCGATGACGGGATGCCGGCCGCCGTGGATGCGGATGCCGTGGCCTGCGTGCATGCGGGGTCGCACGTAGCTGAACTCCTCTGCGACCTCTGCAAACGTCGCGAGCACATCGAGTTCAGCGAGCACCCGTGCATTTTCCATCAAGCCCGCGAGCTCCGGGAGCACGGCGGCGATGAGGTCTTCAAAGCACCGCTGTTCGATGTCCTGGGTGCGCGCTTCGGCCTCGAGTATGCGGGTTTCGAGCTCCTTGAGCTCGGGGGTGATGTAGCGTTCGGCTTGGGTGAGGGTCTGCTTGCGGATCCAGTCCTCGGGTACTTTGTCGCGGTGGGCATGCCGGACCTCGAGGTAGTAGCCGAACACGCCGTTGAAGGACACCTTCAACGATGGAATGCCCGAGCGCTCGGATTCCCTGCGGCATACGGCATCGAGGGCCGCGGACGCGTCGGACCGGAGCTCTCGGAGCGCATCGAGTTCGGCGTGAACCCCCGGCCGGATGACACCACCGCGCACGACGGCCGGCGGCGCCTCATCCTCGAGTTCCCGGTCGAGCCGAGCGAGCAGCGCATCCGCAGGGACGAGGCGTTCGAGGTGGGCGAGGAAGGACGGAACGCCTTCGAGAAGCCGGGCGACCTCGTGGGTTCCAGCGAGGCCGCGTCGGAGGTGCACAAGTTCACGGGGCGAAATGCGGCCAGCGGCGGCTTTTGCGGTGAGCCGTTCGACGTCGCCTACGGACCCCAGCGTGCGCCGAAGTCCAGTGCGCAGTTCCGCGTCTTCGAGGAGAGCTCCGACGGCATCGTGGCGCCTGCTGATGGCCTCCGCGTCTGCGAGCGGCATGGCGACCCAGCGTCGCAGGCAGCGCCCTCCCATGGGCGTGGAGGTGCGGTCGAGCAGCGAAATCAGGGCCGTGCCATCCGGATGCGCGGGTTCGAGGAGCTCGAGGTTGCGCAACGTGAAGCGATCAAGCCAGAGGTGACCGGATTCCCCGATGCGCCGGATGCCTTGTAGGTGGGGGATGTCCGCGTGGCGCGTGGTGCCGAGGTAGTGGAGGATGGCGCCCGCGGCGATGCCGGCAAGCGGTTCGGCTTCGAGGCCAAACCCTTTGAGGGAGCGGGCTCCGAAGACGCGCTCGATTTGGCCGGCAGCGTAGTCGGGCTTGAATACCCAATCCTCGAGGCGAAACGTCGGGGCCACATCCCCGAACAGCAATCGGGCATCGTGCTCCGCCGGACGGGAAACCACGAGTTCCGCCGGCTGGTGCGAACGGAGCAACCGGTCGATGTGCTCGGTCGTTCCTTCGGCGGCAAAAAACTCCCCTGTCGAGACGTCGCACAGGGCGAGCCCGCAGTTCCCTTTGACCAGGTGCACGGCTGCGAGGAAGTTGTTTGCCCGGGGCGGCAGCAGCTGGTCGTGGAAAGCCACTCCCGGGGTCACCACCTCGGTAACGCCGCGTTTTACAATGCCTTTCGCGAGCTTCGGGTCTTCGAGTTGGTCGCATACGGCCACCCGGTTGCCGGCCCGCACGAGCCGCGGCAGGTAGGTATCGAGCGCGTGATGGGGAAATCCGGCGAGCTCGATTTCAGAGGCACTCCCGTTGCCGCGCTTCGTCAGCACGATATCGAGGATGGCCGCAGCTCGGATGGCATCCTCGCCAAACGTCTCGTAAAAATCCCCGACCCGAAACAGCAAAATGGCATCCGGGTAGTCCTTCTTCACCCGAGCATACTGCTGCATGAGAGGGGTTTCCGAACGCGCCATGGCTCACCGGTGAATCAGGCCACCCGCAACGATGCGCCCCCATGGGCTCCGTACCGGCCCTCGGCATAGGCCCGGTCGACGTGCAGCCGGTCCACCCCAGTTCCCGGCAGTTCGAACATGGCATCGCGCAGGATGGCCTCGCAGATACCGCGCAACCCGCGTGCTCCGAGCTTGAATTCGAGCGCGCGTTCCACCATGAAGTCGAGGGCCTCGGCATCGAAAGTCAGCGCGATGCCGTCGAGCTCGAACAGCTGCACATACTGCCGGATCAGGGCGTTTTTCGGTTCCGTAAGGATCCTGCGGAGCGCTGGGCCGTCAAGTGGATCGAGGTGGGTCAGCACAGGGAACCGGCCGATGAGCTCGGGGATGAGACCGTACGATTTCAGATCCGCCGGGGCCACGTGTTCCAGCAGCGAATCCGTTTCTGCAGCAGAGGGAACGGCCCCGAAGCCGAGCGAGCTTCGACGCAGTCGCCGCTCGATGTGCGTCTCGATCCCGGAGAATGCACCACCGCAAATGAACAGGATGTGGCGCGTGTTGATGGTCACGAGCTTTTGTTCCGGGTGCTTGCGTCCGCCTTGGGGCGGCACGCCTACCTCAGCCCCTTCGAGGAGTTTGAGAAGGGCCTGCTGTACGCCTTCACCACTCACATCGCGTGTGATGGACGGGTTGTCGCTTTTGCGGGCAATCTTGTCGATTTCGTCGATGAAGA
>JBMTYE010000040.1:0-9766 GCA_049454255.1 Flavobacteriales bacterium | reverse complement strand
CCAGGCCAATGCCACCCTGGCCGATTTGGCCAATGTGAGTGTGGCAGCGAACATGTCGGTGCCAGGGTGGGGTGGTTTGGAGCAGCGCGTCCAAGAACGCCAGAGAGAAACGATTCAAGGTCTCGATGCGAATGGGACCATCCAACTGGGAAAGCTTCTCCCTGAAAAGCTCGGGGTGACATTGCCCATGTATGTGGGCTATAGCAACCAAACGAGCACGCCTCAGTTTGACCCCTTGGCCCCCGATGTGGAGGTGCTGGATTTGGCCGATGGCCCTTCGCTGCCCGCTGCGGTGCAGCGGGTGCTTGCCCAAATGGGGCACGTGGACGTGATGGTGCATTGCGGCGGTATTTCCCAACGGTCACGGGCCATCGAGACGTCCATCGACGTCGACCGAGCCGTGATGGAAGTCGACTACTTCGGGACGGTCGCCCTCACGAAAGCGCTGTTGCCCCATTTCGTCGAGCGGAAAACCGGGCACTTCGTCGTCGTCACCAGCTTGATGGGCCTCTTTTCGTCTCCCCTCCGATCCGGTTACTGCGGCGCGAAGCATGCCCTCCACGGATTTTTCGAGGCGCTCCGGGCAGAACACCATGCCGACGGCCTGCAGGTCACGCTCGTGTGTCCGGGGTTCATCCGCACGGACATCAGCCGCAATGCCATGGTCGGCGATGGGTCACGCCAAGGCACGATGGACGTCAAAACCGGCGAAGGCCTCGCTCCTGAAGTGTGTGCGGAGCGAATGATTCGGGCCGTGGAACGCGGTCGAGCCGTGGTGCTCATCGGGCGCAGCGAACTGCTCGGGGCTTACGTGCACCGCTTCTTCCCTGGCCTGCTGCGTCGCATGATCCGGCGGGCAGCCGTCACGTAGGCGGGTTCCAGTCGGCTTCTGTGCGGAACCAGTCGAGGGCGGCTGCAAGGTGCGGAGCAAGGAACGCATCCTCCCGCAGGAAGGGCACTCGGCGGCGGAAGCTCGTGTGAAGGGCGTGCAAGGCGGGGGCCATGCCGTCGCAGCCGCGCAGATCGAGGGCCTGGGCCGCGGTCAGGCATTCGATGGCCAGAACCTGTTCCGCGTTGGCGAGGATGCGCCAGAGTTTGAGCGCACTGTTTGCGCCCATGCTGACGTGGTCTTCTTGGCCGTTCGAACTGTCGATGGTGTCTGCGGCGGCGGGCATGCAGAGGTGTTTGTTTTGGCTGACCAAACTCGCCGCGGTGTATTGCGGAATCATCAGCCCACTGTTCAAGCCGGGTTCAGCCGCCAGGAAGGGCGGCAAGCCCTGCCTCCCGGCGAGCAGCTTGAAGGTGCGGCGCTCCGAGATGCTGGCCCACTCGTGGGTAGCGAGGGCCATGGCTTCGAGCGTGAGCGCAAGGGGTTGGCCGTGGAAATTGCCGCCGCTGAGGATCTCGCCTGTCTCCGGAAAGACGAGCGGGTTGTCCGTAACGCCCTGCAGCTCGCGGTCGAGCACCGTCAAGGCGTGGGCAAGTACATCCCGTGATGCCCCGTGCACTTGGGGAACGCAGCGGAACGAATACGGATCCTGCACTTGGGTGCGTGGCTCGGTTTGCTGCCGGCTGCCGGCGAGCCAACTCCGCACCACCCGCGCGCTCTCTGCCGCGCCGGGATGCGGCCGGACCCGGTGAATGGCCTCCGAAAACGGCTCCGAACGTCCATGCCACGCCTCGAGCGACAAGGCCGCCAGCGTGTCTGCGGCCAGGGCAATCCGGTGCATCCGACGCGCCGACTCGACGCCGTATGCTGCCATGAGTTGGGTCCCGTTGATGAGGGCGAGTCCCTCCTTCGGTCCCAGCACGAGCGGCTCGAGTCCCCACCCGGCGAGCACATCCTGCGCAGCACGCCGCTCTCCCCCTACCATCACGTCGCCGACACCGATGAGCGGCAACACGAGGTGCGCAAGCGGCGCGAGGTCACCGCTTGCCCCGAGCGAACCCTGCGAAGGCACCACGGGCAACGCCCCGCGGGTCAGCAGCAGGAGCAAACGGTCTACGGTCGCCTCAGCCACCCCGCTGTGGCCGCGGGACAGTCCTACCACTTTGAGCAAAAGCATGGTCCGAACCACGCGCTCGGGAACGGGATCACCGACTCCGCAGGCGTGGGACACCAGCAGCCGACGTTGCAACTCCGCGAGGTCCTCCGAGGCGATGGGAACCGAGGCCAAATCCCCGAACCCCGTATTCACGCCGTAGACTGCCGCACCCGAGGCGCAGTGCTCCTGGACCACCCGGTGTGCCGCCCGGATGGCCTCGCGGGCGCCGTCGCTAAGTGCCACATGTTCTGGCTGATCTGCCGCTTCCCACACCTGTGCGGTGGTCCATCCATCCGCTCCGATTGCCAAGGTTTTCACGCCTGAAAGATACAGCTCGCGGCCGCGCCTGTGCCGTATCTTCACCCCCACAACTTCCTCCGCAGATGCGCCCATTCGTGTTCCTATCCGGAGTCGTGCTCAGTGCACCCGTACTCCTGTCCGCCCAAACGCCGCGTGTGGATTACGTGGAGTTTGATTTGGCCAACGGCCTGCATGTCATCCTCCACGAAGACCACAGCACCCCCATCGTGGCCGTCACCGTGATGTACCATGTAGGGTCGAAAAACGAATCCACCGAACGCACGGGCATGGCCCACTTTTTCGAGCACCTGCTCTTCGAAGGGTCGAAGCACATCGACCGGGGCGAATTCGATAGCTACGTAGAAGGCGCCGGCGGTGCGCTGAATGCGAACACAACGCAGGACCGCACCTTCTACTATGAGCTGCTGCCGTCGAACCAGCTGGAGCTGGGACTTTGGCTCGAGAGCGAGCGCATGTTGCACGCGAAAGTCGAGGCCATCGGCATCGAAACCCAGCGGGAGGTCGTCAAAGAGGAAAAGCGGCAGCGCTACGACAACCAGCCCTACGGGATGCTCTTGCCGAAGACCATGGAAACGGCCTACACCGTTCACCCTTACCGCTGGACGCCCATCGGTTCCATGGAGCACCTAAATGCCGCGAGCAATGAGGATTTCATGGAGTTTTACCGCACGTTTTACGTGCCAAACAACGCCGTGCTGTCCATCGCCGGTGACCTCGACCCGGCAAAAACCCGGAAACTCATCGAAACGTACTTCGCGGACATTCCCCGCGGAACACGGCCCATCCCCCGCCCGACCATTCAAGAGCCGCGGCGCACCGGCGAAGTCCGCGACACGGTGTGGGGAAAAGACGCCCTGCCCATGGTCGTCCAGGCCTACCCGATCCCCGAACAAGGCAGCAAGGACTTTTATGCGGTTGCCGTTCTGAACCAAATCCTCAGCGGGGGCGAATCCTCTCGTCTGAACAAACGTGTGGTGGACACGGACCAAACCGCCCTCTACTGCGGTGCCTTCAACTTCAGTCTCGAGGACCCCGGACTGACCCTCGCCTATGCCCTCGTCAACATGGGAGTCGAACCCACCGCCGTCGAACAGGCCATCAACGAAGAGGTCGAGCGTTTGCGCACCACGCCGGTGGACGAGCGGGAGCTGACGAAGGTGAAAAACCAGATCGAATCTGAATTCGTGCAGTCGAACAGTTCTGTAGCCGGCATCGCGGAATCCCTCGCGAACTACCACATGTACTTCGGGGACGCCGGGTTGATCAACACGGAGGTAGAGCGCTACCTCGCCGTTACACCCGCAGACATCCAGCGGGTGGCCTCAACGTACTACACTCCGGACCAGCGTGTGACCCTGTACTTCCTTCAGCAACAGCCATGAAGCGACTCATCCTCCTCCTCGCAGCAGCCGCGTCGTGCGGCATGCTCTCCGCTCAACTCGACCGCTCCCGCCCACCGGCTCCTGGACCTGCTCCTGCGGTCGCCATCGGGAAATCCGTCGTCGAGAAGTTGGAGAACGGACTGACGGTCATTGTGGTCGAAGACCACAGCTTGCCGCGGGTGTCGTGGAACCTCTCGCTCGATGTGAAGCCAGTTCCGGAAGGGCAGAAAGCCGGCTCCTCCCGTTTTGCTGGGGATTTGATGCGGTCTGGCACGCGGACCCGCGCGAAAGCGGACCTCGACGAAGCCATCGATTTCATCGGAGCCCAGCTTTCGACAAGTTCGACGGGTGCCTACGTGTCCAGCCTGACGAAACACAGCGAAACGGCACTTTCTCTCCTTGCTGAAGTGGTGCTCACCCCTGTGTTTCCCGAGCAGGAAATCGAAAAGCTACGCGCCCAGACGCTGAGTAGCCTCAAAGCCCTCGTCACGAACCCTGGCGGAATTTCGTCGAATCTGCGCAGTCGGCTGGTGTACGGTGCCCAACATGCGTATGGAGAAGTCGAAACAGAGGCGACCATCAAGGCCATCACCCGGGACGATTTGCGCATGTACCACAGCGGCACCTTCCGTCCCTCGATCGCCTACCTCGTGGTTGTCGGCGACATCACGCCGAAGGATGCTGTGGCCCGCGCTCGCGCCGCTTTCGGGGCCTGGGAACCCGAGTCCATTATGAATTTGCCTTTTCCGCTGGCTGGGTTGCCTAGTGGGAACCGGGTGTGTTTCGCGGATGTGCCCGGTGCGGTCCAAAGCACCTTGTACCTGACCCACGGCATCGATCTCACCCCGGGCCACCCGGATGCCATCGCATGCTCGGTTATGAACACCATGCTCGGAGGTGGAGCATTCGGCTCTCGGCTCATGCAGAATCTCCGGGAGGACAAAGCCTTTACCTACGGTGCACGTTCGAGCATAAGTCCAGACCCCATCCGAGGAACCTTCGAAGCGTTTGCGAATGTGCGGAACGAGGTGACGGACAGTGCCGTAGTCGAGTTTTTGGCGGAAATCCGCAGGATCCGCGACACCCCTCCACCTGCCGACGAACTCGATGCCATTTTGCGGTACATGAACGGCAGTTTTGCCCGCTCGCTCGAACAGCCCGAGACCATCGCGCGGTTTGCGCTCAACATCGAACGCTACGGGCTGCCGGCAGACTACTACACGACTTACCTCAAGAAACTAGCGTCCATCACGCCCGCGGAGGTGCAGCGTGTGGCGCAGAAATACCTCAAACCAGACAACCTGTTCATCACCTGCGTGGGCAACCGGGAAGCGGTTGCAGAATCCCTTACGCAGTTCGATGCCGACGGCGTAATCGAGTTCTTTGACGCCTTTGCCGCCCCTGTGCGCGATGTGCAACCGGCTCCAGCCGACATCACGGTGAAGGGAGTAGTAGATCGGCATTATGCGGCATGTGGCGGGGCAGCAGCCTTCAAGGCGTTGAAGAGTTTGCGCTGGACGGGAAAGGCCGTCTTCGGCCCAAATGCCCAAGGCAGCTATACCCGCGAATGCGTTTTCGGCACGGGCCACCACATCGTGCTCGCTTCCGGCGAAACGGTACTTTTGGACCAGGTGGTTACCCCGACTTTCGGCACCCAAACCAGGAAAGGCGCAGGTAGCAAGGACATGGAAGAAATCGAGATGATTCCTTTCCGGGAGGCGCTTGCTGCGGACCGTTTGGCTCAAGTAGCAGCGCGGGCAACCGATGCGCGGGTGGTCGGAATCGGCATGTGCGAAGGGACAGACGTCCATGTCATCGAATGGAACGAGCCTGCGGGGGTCAGCCGCATCCTGGAATTTGAGGTCGCCTCGGGCCGCCTCCTGCGGGAAACGCGTGTGCTTCCAGGGGAAGAAAATCGGGTCGTCACGGTCTACCGCAACTACACGAAATTCGGTCCGGTCACTGTTGCCACGGAAGAGGAAACCACCCAAAGCGGACGCACCATCACGTTGCAGTTCGACAAGGTGGAACCGAATGCGGACATCAACACGCAGGTTTTCACAGCCAAATGACCACCTCCCCATCCCCCCTCATCCGGCTCACCGGCGCTGCCGTGGCCCAGTCCGAGCATGTGGTCATCTCGGAAGTGGACTTGACGGTAGTCCCCGGCGAATTCGTGTACCTCATCGGGAAGACGGGCAGCGGAAAGAGCTCGCTTCTGCGCGCACTTAACGGAGACTTGCCCCTGCAAGCGGGCAGCGGAGAGGTCTGCGGCATCGACCTCGGAACGGTGACTGGGCGGAATGTTCACCTGTTGCGGAGGCAGCTCGGAATCGTCTTTCAGGACTTTGCCCTCCTGCCCGACCGCACAGTGGACGCAAACCTCGAGTTCGTACTCAAGGCCACCGGCTGGAAAAATGCCCACGATATCCGCAACCGGTGCGCGGAATGCCTGAATTGGGTGGGATTAGGGACCAAAGGGTACAAGCTACCCGGTTCGCTCTCCGGTGGCGAGCAACAGCGCGTCGCCATCGCAAGGGCGCTGCTCAACGACCCACCGTTGGTGCTCGCGGACGAACCGACCGGAAACCTGGACCCTGAAACGACGGAGGGCATCCTCGACCTGCTCCACGCGATTGCACGCGACAACCGTTCTGTGGTCATGGCCACGCATGATCACGCGGCAGTCGCGCGCTATACGGGTCGGGTGCTGCACTGTACGCAAGGACGCATTGTGGAGGAAGCAGCGGCGCTCGCATGAACCGTCGACTGGCCGTCATTCTGCCCTGCAAAGACGACCTTGAAGGACTTCGGGCCACGTGGAATGCACTGCTCCCTTACCGGCCTTTCCTCGAAATTGCTGTAGTGGATGGAGGCTCGTCCGACGGCCTTACGGAAGCGCTGCTGGACGGTGAATTCGATGCGGATCACGTGGTCGTCGGGCTCGATACCGGGATTTACGATGCGATGAACCGGGGATGGGCGAGAACCCGAGCGCCGTGGGTGTGGTTTCTCGGGGCGGGGGATATTCCAGATCCCGCCGGGCTTGAGGTGGCGTTAGCCTTGCCTGAAGTGGACAACCGGCTGCAGATTTTTCGGGTGGACCTTGCGGAGCCCCGGGAGCCGGGCGTTCCGGACCACTATCCGGCACGTTGGGACAACAGCCTGGTGTGGCGGCACACCACCCACCACCAAGGCGTAGTCTATCCCCGCGCCATGCTGCCGCATCCGCCCTTCGACACCTCGCTCCGGGTGCTGGGGGATTATGCACTGCATTTGGGGCTTTTCGGGGAAGGTATTCAGGCGGATTTGCATGCACAGCGGTTGTGTAGCGTGCGGCCAGGTGGCAAATCCCGCACCTTCCATGCAGGTCTTTACCGGGAGGAATGGCGCCTGAAGCGCACCCGGTTGAAGGGGGGCCGGCGGCTGTGCCAGCCGGTTTGGCTTGCCGGAAAATATGCCTTCAAGCGCATCCGGCTGCGCTGAGTGCGTGCAGCAACTTCGGAGCATCCGTGCCCCAGTGCAGGTGCTGGGCTGCTTCCGCCGTCCGCTCTCTCCAAACCTCCCGATCCGAGGCAAGTACCTTCCTGATCGCCCGAGCAAGCTCATCTGGATTCGCCTCTTCCACCACCACGCCTATCCCCATGCCCTCAACGACTTTGCGGACCTCAGGCAAGGCCGTAGCCACAACCGGAATTCCAGCGTGCACGTAATCGAAGAGCTTGTTCGGCAGGCTCATGCGGTAATTTCCGCTGCTATCGCGGTCGAGGCTCAATCCCACATCCGCAGACCGCGTAAGGGTGCGCAAGACGTCAGCTGGCAGCCGTGGAATGCAATGCAGTCGTCCATCGCCCCCGCCTGACTCCTGGATTGCGCGGGCTTCGTCCCACTCCACCCCTGCCCCGACCAGAACAAGACGGACTTCCGGGCACGCCGCCAGCATCGCCACGGCATCGTGCACCCCGCGGTCCCGATCCAGGTAGGCCCCCTGCAGCAATGCAATCGGCAGATCCTTGGGCACACCCCATTCGGCAAAGGCTTCACGGTCGCCCGGCTCCCCCGGGCCTCTATACTCCGGCATATTGCGCACCACGAAAGGCTGGCCAAACGCCGCACGAGGAAAGCGCTCCTGAAAGGCCTGCGCAATCGCATCGTTTACGGTTACCACCGCCTTCACTCCGGGCATCCACCACGACTCCCACCGCCGCCACGCCCACTGCACAAGCGGCCGCTCTGCCAATCCGGCGTGCTCCGTGAAAAACTCGTGGCTGTCGAATACCACCGGAACCCCCCGGAGCGCTCCCACCGCACGCGCCGGAAAAAGGGTATCGAGGTCGTTCGCCCAAATGGCATCCACCTTCCGCCGGAGCATTGCATCGAAAAAGAATACCACTTGCAGGGCCAAATAAAACCCGGCCCCAGTGCGCCACGGCAGCCTGTACCTCCGCCCCCTCAGTCCGGACGACAGCTCAGGCGAATCCGAAAAACGTCGTCCCACGAAGGTCACCCGGTAGCCTGCCGCCTCGAGTGTGCGCGCTGTTTTTTGAATCCGTTGGTCGAACACGATGTCGTTCGACACAAGCACGACGACGTGCTTCATCCCATCGCCTCCCGGATGCGGGTCAAGGCCCGCTTCGTGTACATCGGAAAATCCCCGTTCATCATCCAGGAATAGTAGGACGGCTCGGCCCGCAACACATCGGTGACAAGTCGCCCCTTGTGCTTTCCGAAGTTGAACTCCGGCTGGCCGTCTTCCCTGTACACCATGCGCCCCGCGAAGTCCACAAAGCGCTGACGTTCGCAAAACGCGTGCAATTGATCCATGTCCTCCGGCACCGGCCCCACGACATTCCCTCGGCTGTCGAGCACCGTTGCTTCCTTGTACCGCTCGAGCTGCGCCACGAGGATTTCGAGGGTGGCTTCAGCATCCGGCAGCGCCTCGTGTGCTCCGTCGAGTTCTTTGCCGCAATAGAACTGGTAGGCGGCCCGAAGGGTCCGCTGCTCCATGGCATGGAAGATGTTTTGGACGTCGATGAGGTTGCGCCCTTCAATGGCAAATTCGATTCCCGCGCGCAGGAACTCCTCCGCGAGAAAAGGCACATCGAATTTGTTCGAATTGAATCCGCCTAAATCGCAGCCCTCGAGAAATGCCGCCATGGACTTTGCGTACTGCCGGAAGGTGGGCTTTCCGACGACATCGGCATCGTAAATGCCATGCACCGCGCTGGATTCTAACGGAATAGGCCGCTCGGGATGGACAAGCAGTCGGTTTTCAGGCCCTCGGGCTTCCGGCTTCCGCGTGACGGTCCCGTCGGGATCGATGCGGATCATCGCGATTTCGATGATCCGATCCGTCGCAACGTCAGTACCGGTCGTCTCAAGATCAAAAATGACCAGCGGACGCTTGAGCTTCAGACCGCTGACGTCCACTCCATCGAGCGCGGCCATCAGGCGACTGGGCGATCGAGATCAAACCCTTCGAGGTAGTCCGCCACCCGGCGCACAAACGAGCCGCCGAGCATGCCGTCCACCACGCGGTGGTCGTAGCTGTGGCTCAGGAACATCATGTGCCGAATCGCAATGGTGTCTCCCTCAGGTCCTTCCACCACCGCCGGTTTCTTACGAATCGCCCCGAGCGCGAGGATGCCCACCTGCGGCTGGTTGATGATCGGAGTGCCCATGACGTTGCCGAACGTGCCCACGTTCGAGAAGGTGTACGTTCCGCCAGAAGTGTCGTCCGGCCGCAATTTGCCTGTGCGTGCGCGCTCCGTCAGCTCGTTGACCTGACGGGCCAAACCGACCAGGTTCAAGGTGTCTGCGTCGCGAATGACTGGAACGATGAGGTTGCCGTTTGGCAGCGCGGCGGCCATCCCTAAATGGACTCGCTTGCGCAAGACGATGCGGTCGCCGTCCACCGAAGCATTGACTCCCGGGAAATCCCGGAGCGCGCGAGCAATCGCCTCTGCAAAGAGCGGAGTGAATGTCAATTTCGTCCCGTGGGTCCGCTCGAATGCGGCC
>JBMTYE010000039.1:0-9902 GCA_049454255.1 Flavobacteriales bacterium | reverse complement strand
TGCGACGTCACCATCCTGCGCGCGTGGGTCGATGCGGGCGCTCCGAACAATTGAAGCAAATCAATCTCGAATTCCCATGAAAACTCCCCTCTTTCTCGTTTGTGCGCTGCTGGCAACTGCTGGTTCGGCGCAGCAGTTTATGACTCGTGCGGGCTCAGTTTCCTTCCACTCCTCCACTCCTGTTGAGGATATTTCGGCAGCGAATGCCCAAATGAGTGCCGTTCTGAACACAGCAGACGGGGGCTTCGCATTCCAGGTTCCCATCCGGGGCTTCCATTTTGAAAAGGCCCTGATGGAAGAGCATTTCAACGAGAATTACATGGAATCCGAGAAATTCCCGAACGCGACGTTCAAAGGAAACGTGGTGGGCTGGTCGAATGCATGGGCAGACGGGAAGCCGCATCAAGTGCAGGCGAAAGGCAAACTCTCCGTCCATGGCGTAGAAGTCGAGCGCACCATTCCCGCAACCATCCAAAACAAAGGTGGAAAGTGGGTCATTCAAGCGCGCTTCGAGATCCCCACGAAGGACCACAAAATTTCCATTCCTGAAGTGGTGCGGGAGAAGATTGCTGCATCCATTCCGGTGACGGTGAACTGCACGCTGGATCCGCGATGACGCGCCGCGCTGTCGGCGTCTTGCTGTTCGCCTTCCTTGTGCCGTCCACAGCCCGGTTCCAGCCGGACCTACTCGATGTGCTGAACGAGGGTGTGGAGGCTCCAGTGGTTCCGGTTTCCGCTACGTTCAAGGATACCCGGGTGGTCAACGTACAAAGCAATGAAACCGCGGCTGCAGGGGTCTTGCATTTCGTCATTGCCCACCGGTTTGGCCGGTTGAACGAGGGGGCTTATGCCTTGTGGGGACTGGACAATGCCTCCATGCGGATGGCCTTCGACTACGGTGTGACCGACCGGCTGCAAGTCGGAATCGGACGCAGCACGCTCGGCAAAACCCTCGAGGCGAGTACGAAGCTCCGCGTGCTGCGCCAAACCACGGGCGGCCGCACTTTTCCCATCGGCCTCACCCTCTTCAGCAGTGTGTTCTGCAACGGACTGCGCTGGGCAGAGCCGGAGCGCACGAACTACTTCACTTCCCGGCTTACGTTCGTCCATCAAGCCATTTTTTCCCGCAAGTTCAACGACGACTTGAGTTTGGTACTGGTTCCTTCGTTGATCCACCGCAATCTGGTTCCCACCCCGGAGGTAGAGCACGACGTGGTGACGGTGGGACTTGGCGGTCGCTACAAACTCACTTCGCGCTTCAGCCTGAACGGCGAATTCCATCCGTTTGTGACCGGCCGCCCTGCGGGGGCGCAGCCGAGTTTGTCGCTCGGGTGCGACATCGAAACAGGTGGCCATGTCTTCCAACTTCACCTGACGAACTCAAGCGGCATGTTTGAATCGGCCTTTCTGACAGAAACGGACGGATCGTGGGGAAACGGAGACATCTACTTCGGTTTCAACCTAAGCCGGGTCTTCACTGTGCGCGATCGGTAACTCCGTAAGAGTGTGTTGCGTAGATTTGGGGGTCATGGAATACAAAAAACACGTCTGTATCACTGCGGTTGCGATGCTGGTGCTTCCTCTCGGAGCTAATGCATCCGTAGAGAAGGACTCAACACGGACAGTTTCGCAAGAGGAACGAAAGAAATGGGGCCAGCAAGGAAATTGGGCAGGCTTCGGAGTCGGAACGGGCATCTTTATGTACCACACGGATGGTTCAGAATGGGATGCCTTTCGCCTTTTGAGCGATGATGTTGTGTATGGTACGCCGGAAGAATGGCACCTGGAAACCGCAAACGTTTCGTCGAACTGGCGCTTGGAAGCAAATCCCATCGAATACCGCCAACGCATTCTCGGGAACCTCGTCGGCATTACAACGGGCGTCGGTGTGGACTGGTGGAGGTTTGGCATCGATGCAGCCTACCGGTGGCAACAGGACACGTCTGTAGTGCTCGCTCAGAGTACAGGAGGAGGTGAAGTTTTGCGGAACCGGGTCAACATGGGCTGGGTGCGCATTCCTTTGCTCGCCAGTGTGCGTACTGCCCGAGAAGCCGATAAAGGACTGCACATCGAAGCGGGCGCGGTAGCGGGTTACCGGGTTTTCGGAAATCTGGTGCGCGAATTCAAATCGGGAGGTTCCGTCATTCGCGAGGCGTCCTCGGATTTGGCGTTCAACACCTTCCAACTCAACGCCCGCGTCCTCGTGGGCATCCGCAAGGTCAGTGTGTTCGCGGAGGTGCCCCTCCTTCCGGTCTTTACCTCTCCCTCTGATCACTTTGCATCAGTGGGCACCCTCGGTCTGCACGTGGCCATGCACTGACTCACCGCAGCAGGGTGAAGTCCCCGGAAAAGGTGCCGAAGTTTGCGATCGTCAAGGTGTAGTAGTAGGTTCCCTCTGCGGCGCCCTCACCTGTCCAATCGTTTTGGTAGGAAGTGCTTTCGAGAACCAACTGGCCCCAACGATCGAAGATCCGCAGGAGGTGATCGGGAAACTGGGGCAGGTAGGGGAATTGCAGGGCCTCGTTCATGCCATCGCCGTTCGGTGTGAAGACGTTTACGAACTCTACAGTACAGCCCTCGATGAACACTTCGACCGTGTCCTGATCGCCGCATAGTCCTTCTAAGGTGTAGGTGACTTCAAGGGGACCGATACCTGCGGCTAACAAATCAATTTCGCCGGTCGTTGAGGAAATGCATCCCACACAATCGGCCGACCACACCCCGTTCGGCCAACCGGCCGTGGCCAACCATGTTTCTGCATCGAGACAAATCAGGTCTTGCAAGTCGATGGTTGCATCCCGCTGTATGGCCACTAGCACCGCTTCGGAATCGGTATCGCTGCAGGTGCCTGTGATGGAGTAGGTTACAGTATGGGTGCCTGGCCCCGCAGCTGAGGGCGAAAAGAGTCCAGTTGAGGTCACGCAATTTCCGCAACTCGCAGTCCAAACGCCACCCGGCTGTGCACCAGCCAGCTGCACTGCAACTCCAGATTCACACAACTGACTTACGGGGGTCACCGAGGCGTCAACCGGTGCATCGACGATCACACTTCCTGAGATGGGCTGTGAACAGGTCGAATCAAACGTGTACACCACGTCGATGGTCCCCGGGGTGGTCGCAAAGAAGGTCCCTGCTCCTGCGTTCAAGATGCACGAGGGACAGTTCGGAGATGACCAACTTCCAGACGCACTCAGTTGCGCATCGAGCGGGAGGTCTGCATCAAAGGTGAAATCAAGTACCCCTTGCTCCCCTTGACACAAGGGATCAAGGGATAGAAAGGTGCCACTTAACTCAGGCGAAATAACCACCACGGCTGTTTCCGTTGCAGTGCACGCGGTTGTGATGGTATATGTGAGCACGACCTCGTCGGCGTCGGCTGCTGCAGGGTTCAGTGTGTTGGAAGAAAAACAGTTCGCACACGAGGCTTCCCACGTGCCCCCAGGGGTAGCCGCACCCACCGTGATGGGCGCTGCCGTTTCGCACAGGACCCCTGGTGCAGTGATCGATGCATCGGGAGCAAGGACCACTTCGATGCTTCCTTCTACCGGAGTATCACATGTTCCTTCAAAGTCAAAAACGACGGGATAAATGCCTGCGGTTGACCCCGAAAAGACGTCGCCATCCGTAAGGCACGTTGGACATCCCGGAACACTCCATGTTCCGAGGACCGGGCCGCTCGGGTTTGAGCCGGAGGCGAGGGTGTAGGTGAGGTCTACGGTTTGGCCGGAGCATACAGAGGCCAGCCCGCTGTAGGTTCCCGCGAGGTCCTCGGACACTAAGACATCCCAGCTCATCGAGTCTGCGCAGGCAGCATTTGCCACCACATACGAAAGCCCGAAGGTCCCCGTTCCCGACTGAGCGGGGTCAAACACCCCGTCAGCACTCAAGCAGCTCCCGCACGTGCTGGTCCAGGTTCCGCCTGGAGCATCGGTCGTCAGTTCCACGGCCACGGCATCGGCGCAGACCACTTCGGGTACGTTCCACTGCTGGATAGCAACCCCCGGATTCACCTGAATGGGAGCCGTGGTGTTTCCCGTAGGACAGGCAACATTCGGAACAAACGTAATCGTGTAATTCCCTGTGAAAGCTAGGCCGGGTGCGAAAACGCCTGTACTCGAGTTCATGCACCCGATGCAATTCGAGGACCACGTTCCGGGGAGGGTACTCATGAATTCGACGGATTGTCCGGAACAAACGGCTGCTGGCCCTGTGAGGGTAGCGGACTGTGGAGGACCGACGTTTACTACTGTGGATGCCGTTCCAGGACAAGCACCCACCGAGGTGAACGTGATGGTATGGGATCCGGAACCGGCGGTGTTCGAAAAGAAGTAACCGGTGTTTTGGTTGATACACGGGCCACAACTCGCGGTCCATGATCCGAAAGGAGGTGTTGTGTTGTAGTCGAAGTTTGTTCCGATACAAAGGTTTTGGGGTCCAGTAAACACCGGGGTCGGCGTGACTCCCACCACGATGTTGTTCGTAACGACGTCTGCGAAGCAGGTGCCAGGTACGGTGTAAGTAACGGGAACGGAGCCGGCTCCTGCCACAGCGGGATTGAAGACGAGGGTGTTGGGGTCAAAACATCCGGTGCAGTTCACTTGCCAGGTGCCTCCTGGCGTGACCGGGTTCAGAGTGACAGGGGCACCTCCCGTACACGGCGTTCCAGACCAAGAGAAACTTGCATCAGCGTCGCTGACTGCAATGAAATTCACATCGTCCGTGGCCACCTCCACGTAGTTGCTCAGCGTAGGAGCAGGCCCTGTGTAGGCGGTTGTACAAAAGGTCCCCGAACCAGAACCACCTGATGCTAGAGTGAAGGGGCCATAGGCCGCACCTCCTGTGGGCGTAATGCTGAGCGCGGCCGAACCCCAGCCGTTGTTTCCACTGTCGGTCATGTTCACCGTGTAGCAGCCGTTCGGCAAGCAGACGTTGCCGGTAAACGGCGCAGTCCCGCTGGCATACGTCACTCCTGCGGATGAAACAATGGACCAGGAAATCTGCGCATTGTTCGTTGCAGAACCGCCGGAGGTTACTGAAATTGAATGGTTTCCGCAAAAGGTGCCTGCAGGGAGTACCCCGAGCGCTCCCGTTAGGGTTGTGGTTTGACTTGCACAGATGTCGAGGGTAGGGCCGGTTCCTAGCAATTCATCGCCCTCGTACCAAAACGTGAGGCCCTCTACGGTTTGATTGTTCGCGAAACGCCAGGCCTTGTTTGTGGCTGACCACTGACCGAATGTGTATCCGGTAGGTCCGATGCCGATAGTTCCGGCGGCGTTTTGAATGCCTACTACGGTGTTCGGGTGTCCGGCGCAAATGGGCTTGTTGCCGATGTACACTTCGACCACGTTAGTCCCTTCGTAGAGAACGATTTGCGCACTTACCTGCTGGGATGTGCACGACCATTGACATACAGCGTCGTAGTTGACGATGAACTTGCGGCAGGGCGCTACACCAAATGTGCCGGTACGGATGGTGCCACAATAGTTCGGATTGATGTCGTGGTACACCGCAAAAATGGCAGGTCGGTCCATCGTTGCGTTCGGCACAGGTCCGTTCGGGGTCCAGTCACTGAAACCGGTCGTAGGCGCAGTGAACATGATGTATCCATTCGTCGATACCCACACGTTCGAGTAGGTAGCTCCGTAGAATTGGAAGGGAAATCCGATGGGAATGGCACTGGAATACACGTCGTCCGCCAGTGCAGGTAGAATTGCTCCTTGCGTAAAGGGATAGGGAAGTGAGTAAGGAATTTCAGTGACCGCATAGGAGTTCCCTCCGCCGGCAACTACCGTCGCGACGGTAGGCGCAGTGACGGTCACGCACGAATCTACACAAGTGATTTCGACATCAGGCCCCAGATCGTATGCCCCGAACGTATTGCAGCCTTGAGCACGAGCCTGCGAGAAGTAAAGCCCTGCAAAGCATGCCATCGCGACTGCACATGCCTGGAATACACTTTTTGGAGAAATCATGGCGCAAATTGAACCAACTGAAGGCAAAATGGGTTGCATAGTAAAGAAAAATACGATGCAAACTTGGATAGTCGCTACAGCCGTTGTTTCTCTGGGAGTCGCAGGTGCAGGATGGTGGGGCTGGAACTTCACGCGTGGAAAGCAAGTTCACAGTGAAATGGATGCCGTTGCCTCATTCTACGACCTGAAGGCCACCACCCTTGAGGGTGCCCCTCTTGACTTCAGCACGCTCCGCGGCAAGCGGGTCATCGTCGTCAACACCGCTTCGAAGTGCGGCTACACCCCGCAGTACGCTGAACTCGAGGAGCTGCACAAGGAATGGGGCAGCAAAGGTCTCGTTATCCTGGGCTTCCCTTGCAACGACTTCGGGCGGCAAGAACCAGGAAACGCAGCGGAAATCGGCGAATTCTGTGAGCGGAACTACGGTGTCACCTTCACAATGATGGAAAAGGTCTCGGTCAAGGGGGAAGCCCAGCACCCGGTCTATGCGTGGCTCTGCAAAGCCGATTTGAACGGAGTCGGAGACCACGAGGTCAAGTGGAACTTCCACAAGTTCCTCATCAACGAAAACGGACAACTGGTCGCGTCCTTGCGCAGCGGAGTTTCCCCGAAGGATGCAGAAATCCAAACCTTCGCACGCGGGAAGTAGAAAAAATCCACCGAAGTGCTTGCAAAGTCCTGCTGATGGCCGTGTATATTCGGCTCGGACATTCCGATTCTTGTTTCACGATTCAAGCATCGTACGATGAAAAATCAGCACTGGGACTTCGGTCCGGACGATGAAGACGAGGACGACTTCGACTTCGATTTCGAAGAGGACGATCTCGACGGAGACGACGAAGAAAGCGACTGGTAATCTTCGCGTTCGGAGAAAGTAGGAAACCGGCCTCGGCCGGTTTTCGCATTTCTGGGGACTGCCGGGGTACCTTCGCGGCATGCTCCGCAGTTTCCTTTTTTGGGGCCTGTGGGCGCTCCCCGCGGGAGCCGCCCTCGGCCAAATCCAAGCCCCAGCCGCCTTCTTCCCCTCCTGGACCCAGCGGTTCACGCCGCACCACGAGGCCCTCTCCTACCTGCACGCTCTGGATGCTGCGTCGCCCCGCATGCAAGTCCAGCCTTACGGGACGACCTGGGAGGGGCGGCCGCTCGAGTACTTCGTCATCGCATCGGAGCGCAACATGGCCCGGATCGAGCGCATTCAAGCGGCAAATCGCGCGCGGTTCCGCGGCGAGGTCCCTGAGGCGGATGTGGCAGATATCGCGCTGGTGTGGCTGAGCTACGGAGTCCATGGCAACGAAGCAGCGTGCATGGAAGCAGCGCTAGAAGTGGCCCATAGGTTGGTCGTCGGGGGCGGTGAGGTGGACGGTTGGCTCGACCGGGTGGTGGTCATTCTCGATCCCTGCTTGAATCCCGACGGACACGAGAAGTACGCACGCTGGTACACGGAGGTGGCGGGCGTTGCGCCAGATGTGCTCGGATCGACGGTGGAGCACGATGAGCCCTGGCCGGGCGGTCGGTTAAACCATTATTTGTTTGATTTAAACCGGGACTGGGCGTGGTTGACGCAGCCTGAAAGCCGTGCACGGCGTTTGGCGTATGCCGCCTGGATGCCCCATGTGCACTGCGATTTCCACGAGATGGGCGGGGAATCGCCGTATTACTTCCCTCCGGCGGCCGAGCCGTACCATGCTGCTATATCTCCTTGGCAACGAGCCTTTCAGGAAGAAATCGGACAAACCACGGCCAGGGCATTCGATGCGCGACGGAAACGTTACTTCACGCGGGAAACGTTCGATTTGTTCTACCCAAGCTACGGCGACACGTATCCGACCTACCTCGGTGCCATCGGGATGACGTACGAGCAAGGGGGCAGCTACGGGGCCGGGCTTGCGTTGGAATTAGAAAACGGTACAGTTTTGACTCTAGCGGACCGAGTGGCCAACCATGTGATGGCGAGTTTGGCGGCGGTGGAGACAGCGGCCCGGTTGTCCGCAAAATTGGTCGATGAATTTGCGCGAGCGAGCGCTTCAAACCTCAAAGATCCCTGGGGACCTTACGTCGGTTATGTGTTGCCAGCTGCTACGAACGACCGAGCTTCGTTGGATGGGCTTGCGGCCTTTCTTGCCCAGCATGGCTTTTCGAGCTACAGGTACACTGGGGCTGCTCCGAAAAAGCCATGGGCCGCGTGGTCGTACGACGACGTAGCCGTGGCACAGGTGGTGCCGGCAGACGGGGACCTCTTCGTACCGGCTGCTCAGCCCGGGGCGACGCTCTTGCAGGTGCTGTTCGATCCAGCTCCTGCCGTGAGCGATTCGGTGACGTACGACATCACCGCGTGGAGCTTGCCGTATGCCTGGGACCTGCGGGCCTTTGCCGTGACCTCGGATGTGGGGCGATCGGGTTGGCCGGAATGGACGCCTGCGCCTCCAGCAACCGTTGAGTCGGGCATCGGTTGGGCGGTCCGGCCGGATGGGATGGCCTCCTCGCGGTTCTTAGCAGGGGCCCTTGCGGCTGGGCTGCCGGTGCGGGTAGCGGATAAGCCGTTCACTTCTGGAAACACAGCATTTCCCCGAGGGACTGTGGTCGTCCTCACATCGGATGCTCCGGACCGGGAGGTGCAACGCGAACTCGCCGAGGTTGTTCTGTCTGCGGGCGCTTCGGGGGTAGTGGCGCTGGGCAGCGGGCTGTCTGAGAGTGGTATCGATTTGGGCTCTGATGCCTTGCGCTGGATTCCAGCGCCTTCCATCGCCCTGGCGTGGGGCCCTGACGTGTCTCCTCTAGCGGCCGGTGCAGCCTGGTGGCATCTCGAGCACGAACTCAAGTATCCCGTGCATCGGGTGAACACGGGCGATTTGTGTCGCGGTGGATGGGATGCGTTCGATGTTGTGCTTCTTCCCTCCGGCCGCTATCGGGCGCTTCGGGGGGACTGCACCGACGAACTCGCCGGATGGATTGAGCGCGGCGGACGGCTGGTTGCTTGGGGAAGTGCGCTGGGCCTGCTTCAGGGGTCCGAGGCCTTCGGTCTGAGCACGTACGGGGATGAGGAAGAAGAGAAAACGGCCGCAAGCCGCGAGGAAGAGCGGGCAAAGGAGGACCAACTTGCTGCGTATGCGGATGCGGACCGCCGTGCGGTGCGTTCCGGTGTGGAGGGGGCGCTCTTCCGAACGGAAGTGGATTCTACCCATCCGCTGGCGTACGGTTTTTCAGACACGTATACGACGCTGAAAACATCTTCCGACCGGTATGCGCTGCTTTCGGAAGGCAACGTGTTCCGAATCGCGGAAAATGCCCGGCCGCTGGCTGGGTTTGCAGGTTCCCGTGCCGTGGTGGATTTGCAGCAATCGCTGGTGTTCGGGGCCGAACCGTTGGGGTCTGGGGTCGCCGTTTACCTCGTGGACGATCCGCTGTTTCGGGGGTTTTGGGAGGCTTCCAAACCGGTGTTCTCGAATGCGCTTTTTCTCGTTCGCTGAAGTCTCCACAAGGCCGGCTTAGGGTCCGAACAGCTTGCCGTAACCGGCCCGCATCCGGTCTACATCGCCCGCAAAGCGCGCGCGGATGTCCATGGGTTCGAGCAATTGCGCGCGCGGACCGAAGCTCCACAGCTGGCGTTCCCATGCGCCACCGGGGACGAGGTGGAAGGTGAGAATTTGGCCGCCGGATGCGGCTTCCGGCTTGCCCGTAGGCTCCACAGGAAGCGGCTTGTTCTTGCACGCCTCGAGGGCGTCTCCCGCAAACCAAATGCGCATTTCCACCACCTCTCCTGTGGCTTCCGGCTCGACGATTGTCCCTTCAGTTGCTTCGATAAGTGGATACGACCACTTCCCAGCAGCCGGGGCGTCTCCCGCCACAAGGGCTGCTTCACGCACCGAACGGATTGCTCCCGCCCGCAGGACAAGCCGATGCCCCCCCCCCGCGGGTTGCGGGGCCATCCCC
>JBMTYE010000038.1:0-10220 GCA_049454255.1 Flavobacteriales bacterium | reverse complement strand
CATCTTCCACATCCGCACGCCGCACGACCTGCCGGAACCTTGGACCCTGGCCGTGCTCGGTGCCATCATCCTCTGGAAAGAGGGGTCCTACCGGTGGGTTATCCGCCGCAGCCGCGAAACGCGCAGCAGCTCGCTCGAAGCCGACGCATGGCACCACCGCAGCGACGCCATCACCTCAGTGGCCGCCTTTGCCGGCATCTCCGCTGCGCTCGTGCTGGGGCCAGGCTTCGAGGAGGCAGACGACTGGGCTGCCCTGTTTGCATCGGTCTTCATCCTCTACAACGCCTGGCTCATCTTCCGTCCCGCCCTGGGCGAGCTCATGGACGAGCACCTCCACGACGAACTCGTCGACGCTATCCGGGCCACGGCTTCAGCGGTCGCAGGCGTACACGCTACGGAAAAATGCCACGTGCGCAAGGCCGGCATGCGCTACCACGTCGACCTGCACGCCGAGGTCGATGGGGAATTGACCGTGCGGGAAGGCCACGACATCGCCCACCGCCTCTCGGATGCCATCCGGTCAGAATACCCGGAAGTGGCCCAAGTTCTCGTGCACATCGAGCCCATTCCGCTCCCGACCCCTTCAAACCCCATCCCCGCGAGCGAGCCGGTTTCAGTCCAGAGCGAACAGAATCGGTAGCGTCATCCGGAACGGGACGAATTCCCCCGAGATGCGCGCGGGGATGAAAATGGGCATGCTGTCCACGATGCGTTTCGCCTCGGCATCGAGCACAGCGTGCACGCCGCGCAGTACTTCCACGTCGCGCGCAAAACCGTCAACCCCGATGGTAAAGGCGATGAACACCTTGCCTTCGATGCCTTGCTCGCGTGCGATTTCCGGATAGGTGATGCTTTTGCGCACGTGGTCCATGATCTTCTCGTTTGAGCAATCCTGTTGCGCTTGGAGCGACGGTTGACCGGCGCACATGGCCACGATGGGGGGGATTTCTGGAGTCGGAAACGTGTCAGCAGGAGTGGTCGCCGCCAGGCTTCCGATGAAGAAGGGGAGGAGCAAGGTGTGCATACGCCAAACTTAGCACAGAACCGCCCTGTGCTGCCGCCCGGCGGATCCGGCAGGGCGCAAAAAAACCGGCCCCTGGGGGGGGCCGGTGGTGTGCGCTTGCATTTTTTTCGGCGCGGTGCGGAAAAGGAGGGATTCGAACCCCCGGTACCCGTGAGAGTACACCTGATTTCGAGTCAGGCCCATTCGACCACTCTGGCACTTTTCCGGCGCGAATTTACAGGATTTTTTGGTCGGGACACCGCAGACCACGCTGCACATCGCACCTTAACTTGACCACGTGAAAGAGAAGGCGAACCCTATCAACAGAGCTCAGGCAAAGCGATGGATTGAGTCGATTGTGCTGCGAAATCGAGTGAAATCGTTGGTTTTCATGGCACTCGGCGTCGTATGTGCGTCAGTGGGACTGAAGGGCTTTTTGCTTCCGAACGGGTTCATCGATGGAGGAGCGATGGGAATTTCGCTGCTCGTTGCTCGCCATACCGATGTTCCACTGAGTGCGCTGATTGTTGCAGTGAACGCACCCTTTGTGGCGTTGGGGATTCGGCAATTCGGCTGGCAGTTTGCGGTCAAAAGCGCCTTGGCGGTAGTGGCTTTGGCCGGATTGACGTTTTTCATCGAGGTGCCGGTGGTGACTCAGGATGGACTGTTGATCGCTGTGTTCGGAGGTGTGCTTCTCGGGGCTGGAATCGGGTTTTCTATCCGCGGTGGGGCGGTGATTGATGGGACGGAGGTTTTGGCCATCAGCATCAGCCGATCAACGAGTTGGAGCGTGGGCGACATCATCAGCGGAATCAACCTCCTCATATTCGCCAGCGCAGCATGGATTGTGAGTGTGGAAACTGCGATGTATTCGCTACTGACCTATTTCGCGGCTTCAAAAACGGTCGACTTCATCATCAACGGGGTCGAAGAATACCGGGGGATATTGATTGTTTCAGAGCACTTTGAAGCCATGCGAGAGCACCTCGTTCAGGGGCTAGGCCGTGGAGTTACCGTGTTCAAGTCCGACGGTGGTTTCGGCAAGCGGGGCCAAATGGGGGCCGAACGCGATGTGCTGTTTTGCGTAGTTACTCGATTAGAAATAAGCAAGTTGATGCTTGAAATAGACAAGGTCGATCCCCAGGCGTTTGTGATTCAATACCCGATCAAGGAAACCCGAGGTGGGATGATCAAGCGACGTCCGCTCGTAACGGGTTAGGCGCATCCACGACCGGCTGAAACTTTCAGGGTCCTTTGTCCGTAGCGGGGGGCATGGCTTACGCTTGGCACCCTTACGCACGGCCCGAACTCGATGGAGAAGGTTTCGTGGTTTCGCAATTAACGACCGGTTTGTTCTACCGAGTAAGTGGCTCCATTGTGGAGTTGCTGAGCCAAATGCCCTTCGACGACTTCGCCCACGTGGCCTCTGAGTGGCGCCGCCGCAGCGGGGCGACAGAGGCGGACCTTGTGTCGGTCGAGAAGACATGGAAACGGCTGTGCCATGCCGGGTTAGTCGTGGCGTCACCGGAAGGAGTCGCCCACCGGTCGGCCATGCCACCACTGGTCTTAGGCCGCCGGATTCCCAGCCGGCTCGACCGGTTCGTTGAGATGCAGGACTTCCTCGATGCAGACGACGAGGCCGGGCAGAACCAGGCGCCCGACACCTTCGATCCCCACGATCCCTACGCCATCTAAGCCTAGCGCAACCAGCCCGTTACGCTGCGCCGGGTGCGCCCGGCCGGAAGTACCTCGTGTTCGAGGACATCGCTGCGGAAAAACACCGTCCGTCCCCAAACAGGCGCCACGCGGACTGCTCCCGCGTCAGTGTAGGCAACGAGTTCCCCGCCGTCGCGCTCGGCATCCCAACCGCGGTTCAGGTAGGTAATGAGCGAGATTTTCCGCGCGGAGTCGGTGCGGAACCGGTCAAGGTGTCGGCGGTAGAATGCCCCTTGCGGGTAGCTCGCATAGTGGATTTCTTCTGATCTAATTCCCGCAAAACACATGCGATTGATGTGCGCGGAAAGTTCCCGGACAGCGTGGAGGTAAGCGCGTTCCGGGGCGGCAACAGGTTCGTCCTCCCACCACTGGGTAAGGTCGGATCGTACTTCGGCATGCACGGCGCTTCCCGAGCCGGCTCCGATGCCTGCCGGAGCGAGGGCACCGGAGTCCTCCAGATCCGCCAGTCGCTGGGCCAAACCCTCCAGGATAGCGCCGGGAATCCACCCATCCAGAACCGCGATGTCCTCGGCGAGCATGCGCTCGACGGCGGCTTCCAGCATTTCCATGCGGCAAAGGTCGGTTTTCCTCCGTGCAGTATGGAAATCTTCGCTCGCAGAGGCGCATGAGACACTTCGGAACAGAGAACTTGCAAGAAATGGCACAGCGATTTTCGAAACTCCGGGAAGCCGAACTCCGCAGTAGGTTGTTCGAGCACCTCGACGGCCTGGCGCTCTGCGGTGTGCTGCCGCCGGTGGTGGAGCGCGGTGTGCTGGAGGAAGTGCTGGAGGCGGGGGGCGATGTGGACGATTTGGCCGACGGCTACTCTGCAAATCCCGGCTACCTCAACGTGGCACTGCGCATGTGCGCCAGCCAGGGCCTCTTGCGCGTCAGCCGAGCGGACGACCGGGTCTTTTACCGGGCAAATCCCGAGGGGGCCTGGGAAGCGTGGCTCGGCGTTGTGGAGGCGTATGGAGCGGGTCGTCAGTGGCTGATGCACGCCGAAGGCCTGTGGAACCGGACAGCAGAACCGCTGGACAATGAGGCGCGTGCGGAGTTAGAGTCGGCGCTCGACGCCTGGGCAGAGCTTGACCCGGATCACCCGGTGGCTGGCAAGGTGCGCACCCATCTCGAGGGTGCGGTCGCTGCACCGTGGCTGGTGGCTGTGGGCTTCGCGCACGGTACGGCACCGGTGCGGGATGCAGCGACCTGTGGCCGGGTGGTGCGGTCGTTTCACCCGACGGTGGAGGATGCATGGCACCGCGTGGCAGAGGCGTTCGGCTGGGAAGTGGGAGGGGAGCTGACACCGACGGGCGAGTTTTTTGTGTCGCGCGCGGCGGCGTACGGCGTCACGGCTTCGTACATCCGGACGTTGAGCTGGTCAGAGGAGCTGATTTTCGGGGACGGCCACCACCTGTGGCGGGTGGCCCCGGGCGATTCGGAGATCCACGTGGACCGAACGTTGAATGTTTGGGGTTCTGGTGGAGCCCACGGGGCGTACTTTCGGTTTCTGGACCACGTTGTGGAGAGCATTTTCAACGCGCCCATCGACGAGCAGCCGGCTGGGATTTGCGACATGGGATGCGGCAACGGGGCGCTTTTGCTGCATTTAGAGCAGGTGGTGCGGACCCGAACGGTCCGCGGCCAAATGCTCGACATCCATCCCCTCAAACTCGTCGGCGCAGATTTCAACCAAGAAGCCCTCGTGGCAACCGCCGCCCATTTCGCCGAGCGCGGTGCCCAGGGAAATTTCCTGAAGGGCGACATCGGCGATCCCGACAGCCTCGCGGTCGATTTGTGGGAACTGCACGGCCTGCGCCTGAGCGACATGCTCAACGTGCGGTCGTTCCTGGACCACAACCGGCTCTTCAACCGGCCGATTTCCGAACGACCGCGCCTGCCCATGGGCACCGGTGCATTTGCCTTCCGCGGAGAACGCCTGCTGCTGCGCGATGTGGAGCAAAGCTTGCTCGAGCACTTCCTGAAGTGGGCGCCCTATGTGGCCCAGCACGGCCTGCTGGTCATCGAGCTGCACACGGTCACGCCGACCCAAGCGGCGGAACGGCTCGGCGCCATGCCGGCGACGGCCTACGACGCAACGCACGGCCTGACGGACCAGTACATCGTCGAGATTCCCGTTTTCGACGCGCTCGCAGGCGAAGCCGGACTCGAAATCGTCGAGGTGTCGAGCCGCACCTTCCCGGAACGCCTGCCCGCGACGGTGAGCTTGCGGCATTTCCTCGCCTGAGTACTACCTTGCCGCATGCGAATTGCGTTGCTATTGAGTGTGTTGTTGCCGCTGGTGAGCCGCGCGGCGGGTCCGGGTGGGGCAGTCGTGGTGCATCCGGCGATGGGGCCCGTCGGGGGGGCGCTGAGGAATGTAACCGTTTGGCTTCCTGAAGGGTACGACCCGAAGAGTCGAGAGCGCTACGGTGTGCTCTACCTCCACGACGGCCAAAACGTACTCGACCCCGCCCGCAGCAGTTTCGGCACGGAATGGTCTGCAGACGAGACGGTTGCGCGCCTTATGGCGGCGGATTCGCTGCCGCCCATGCTCATCGTGGCAGTTGACAACACGGCGGACCGCCGCGCAGAATACGGCCTGGGGCCTGCCGGCGACGCCTACCGCGCGTGGTTCGCCGGTCCGCTCAAGAACTTCATCGACGCAAACTACGCGACGCACGGCGGTCCGCGCACAACGTGGGTGGGGGGCGCGTCGATGGGAGGTTTGGTCAGTTTCCTGCTCGGCTGGCAGTATCCGGAGGTCTACGGCGCGGCCATCTGCATGTCGCCGGCCTTCCGCTACCTCGACTTCGACTATCCCTCCCAGCTCACCGGACCCGCCCCGAAGTCCACGTTCTTCTGGATCGACAACGGCACCGAGGACCTCGACGCCCAACTGATGCCGGGAGTGGAGGCGATGGCGGCCCGCCTGCCGGAACTCGGATGCGCCGCCGGCGATTGCTTCTCGCTGTTCATCGACCAGGGAGCCCACCACTTCGAAGCGGACTGGGCGCGGCGGCTCCCGGCGGCCCTCCTGCGCAGCCAGGAGTTCAGTGCATCAGGCCGTTTCGAGCGAGAGCGCTGCACTCAGTAAGTACGCCGGGCACCTTGCGCTGGTCGATGCGCCGGTGACGCAGGACCTCCTCGGTGATTTCAGAGCACAGGACCGTTCCGCCGGTGATGAGCCGGTCTTTTTCCATGCGGTTCAGGCTGCTTAGGCAGGTGACGGGGTGGAGGTGGTGCCGGTCGACGAGGTCGCGCAGTCCGTGGCCGTCCGGCGAGTCCCAATCCATTGCCCGGAGCCCGATGCACGCGGCATACTGCAGCGCCTCGGTGCTCAGCCGCGTGTTCGTCACCACCCAGCCCACGAGGCCATCGGGCAGTCCCTGGGCCGTGCGCCGCTCCATGACATCGACCAGGCGCGCCCGGAAGTAGAGCGGTACTTGGATGCTGGATTTTTGGCCTGCGTGGTGGTGGAATTTGCATTCAGCGAGGAGAACTTCATCGCCACGCTCTGCCCACACATCGATTTCGTGGGCCACGCAGCGGCCCTCCGCCTGAATGCCCGTCTGCACGTGGTACCCCTCGGCTTGGAAGATGCGCGCCACGAACTTCTCGAACGGGAAGCCCGTCGGGCCCAAATCGAAGAGCGCCCGCTTCAGCCGGTACCGCGCCGCCGGTCCCTTCGCCTGGCGCTGGAGCTTGTTAAAGGCTTGTCTGTAAATGGTTTGGGTGCTCATCCCGTCGTGTAGTCCCAGCTCCACGTCGTGCGCTACCGCATCGGCTTCGTCTGCCGTTGCGCCCGCCCGCACGAGCGACCGCCGCAACTTCTCCGGGGCATACGGGGCAAAGCTCCCATCCGCCTTCCGCACATTCACTTCCATTTCAGGTGCTTCACCGAATTTCCGTCCGACTGCAATTCCTTCAGCGACTCGATGCCGATGCGCACGTGGTCGTCTACGAACGAGGCCGTTACGTGCTTGTCACTCGCTTCTGTCTTCACTCCGCTGGGCGTCATGGGCTCATCGGTCACAAGCAGCAGCGCCCCGACCGGGATCCGGTTTGCAAAGCCGACGGTGAACAGCGTCGCCGTTTCCATGTCGATGGCTTGGGCGCGGGTCATGCGGAGGTATTCGCGGAACTTCTCGTCGTGTTCCCACACCCGCCGGTTCGTGGTGTACACGGAGCCGGTGTAGTAGTCGCGGTTGAAATCCCGCACCGTCGATGACACGGCCCGTTGCAGCGCAAAGCTCGGAAGCGCCGGCACTTCCGGTGGGAAGTAGTCGTTCGACGTCCCTTCGCCCCGGATGCCCGCAAGCGGCAGAATGAGGTCGCCGATGGTGTTTTTCTCGCGCAATGCTCCGCATTTGCCTAAGAACAGCACGGCCTTCGGCGCGATGGCGCTGAGCAAATCCATCACCGTCGCGGCATTCGCGCTGCCCATCCCGAAGTTGATGATTGTGATGTCCGCGTACGTGGCCGACTGCATCGCCCGGTCTGTCCCGCGCACCTGCACCCCGTTCCAGGCCGCGAACTTCTCGACGTAATTTGAAAAATTCGTGAGCAAAATGAAGTGGCCAAACTCCTCAAGCGCAAGCCCCGTGTACCGCGGAAGCCAATTCGCAACAATAGACTTTTTGTCGTGCATTCGCCCAAATGTAGGCCATCTCCCGCCTACCTTCGGGGCGTGAAGCGCACCAGAAACCGCCGCAGGCAATTCCTCGCCTTGCTCGCCCTGCTCGCCTTCGCCACGTGGGGAACAGCCCATGCGCTCCATGCCCTTTCGCACGCCTTCGCCGACACCCACCACGCCGGGTGTTCGCACCACCACCATCACACCGATGAAGGTCAGGCTCCGGAAGATTCTGACACGTCTTGCGCGGTCTGCGACACAGACCTCGGTCCCCTCCACGGTGATTTTCTGCCGGTTTGGATCACCACGGTAGCGCAAGCCATCGTCCACCCGGGCGCTTCCTTGCCCGCAGCGCCGGGCCTCGCCCCGGCCGCCACTCCGGCCCGCGGCCCTCCCGCCGCCTAACCCGCACCGCGCTCACATCGGGCCCTGCGACTCATCGCAGTGCCGTTCCTCGCGCCATGCGGCGCTCAAGGTGTCTTTGCACTTCCGTGCTTCTGCGCCCCATGCGCATGCGCATTTCCAACCTCGTCCTCGTTCTCGCCCTCAACCCCGTTCTCCCATGCTCCTCCTCACCCTCCTCCTTTCCGGCCACGTCCTCGACGCCTCCACCGGCCGCCCCATCCCGGGCGCTCGGGTGACCGGGCTACCAGAGGTCGTGGTGGTGATGACGGATCAGGAAGGGTACTTCGAGGTAGTAGCGGATTCGGTGGTGGTGGAGGCGTGGGGGTATGCGACGCAGCGTTTGGGTGCAACAGAAGGCCACATGGATGTGTGGATGCAGCCGCTTTCTGTGAATTTGCCTTCGGTGGAAGTGCGAACGCGGGGGCCAGAAGAACGCGCCGAGGCCGCGGTCGGGTCGGGGAAGGCAGAGCGTGTAGACGGAGCCGGCGGTTGGGACGGGGTGCTGGCATCGATGCCCGGGTTGGCGGCTACCGAGTTAGGCGCGGGCTCGTTCTCGCCGAGTATCCGGGGGTTGCAAGGCACCCGAATCGCGGTGGTGGCGGATGGGGTCCCCATGCAGGGAGCGCGGTGGGGAGCGGATCACGGCGTGCTGGCTGATCCCGAGCTGGTGGCTGTGACGTCGGTGGTGCGTGGCGGAGGTGCGGTGTGGCTCGGGCCGGAGGCGGTGGGAGGAGCGGTCAGATTCGACGACGGGCCGCCCTTGCCCGAGGACGGCATGCAGGGCAGGGCCGGGACGAGTTTCCGCATGGGGGATGGCCGGGCGGCGGGTTGGGGCTCTGTGGCAGTGCGGCGGGGAAGGGTGCAGGTGACAGCGGGGGCGGCCGTGGCCGCGTTCGGCGACCGCAACGTCGAGGCAGACCAGTTCACATACAATGGGCGCGTACTGCCTTTGGCCGGGAACCGGCTGGTAAACACCTCCGGCAGGACGGGGGCGGCAAAAGTCGGAATCGACCTCTGGTCCCAGCACGGAGGCCGGTGGCGCGGCACGCTTGACGTGTTTTCGGTACAGCAAGGCCTTTTTCCGGGCATCATCGGAACGCCGCTCGAATCGGATCTCGCAGGCGATGGCGATCCGCGGGCGACGGAATTGCCGCGTTCGGAGGGCAGCCGCGTGACCATCGGAGCCGAGCGCGACGGGGCGGACGGCAGCTTGTTCCGCTTGTCTGCGGCCGTGTTGCAGCGGAGGGAATGGGCGCCGCCGCATGCCCACGGGTGGGGACCAGAACCGGACTCCCCGCTGGCCCTTCACATCGAGGAGCGCACGGCCTTTGTCGAGGTGCGGACCCCCGAGCGCCGGGGCGTGCGGCTCGGAGCGCAGGTCGAGGGCCTGCTCGGGGCCACAGCGGGGTGGGAGTTTCTGCTCGCGGATCACCGCGCGGGCCGGGCGAGTGTGGGGGCGACCTGGGTGTCGGGCGGGTGGTCGGCGGGCGTGCGCGCGGATGCCGTTCACCGGTCGGGCGCGCGTCACGAGGAGCCGCTGTACGGGCCGGAGGGCGAGGTGCTCGGGGTGGACGTGCGGGCGGCGACTTACCGGCGGTGGATGGCGGGCGCCACCGCGTCCCTGCACCGCAGTGGTCCGAACACCCATGCGACCCTGGCGGTGTCGACCAAATTCCCCGACCCTTACCAGCTCGGCGCCGACGGCATCCACCACGGCACCTTCCGCTACGAACGGGGCAACGCGGCACTGCGCCCGGAGCATGTCGCCGAACTCCAGCTCGGGTCCGTCGCCCGCTGGGGACGGCTCACGTTCACCGCAGACGCCTTCGCGGCCGTCCACGACCGCTTCATCCACCTCCGGCCCACCGGTGCGTTCGCGCCCGTGTCTCACGCTGGCCAGGTCTATGTTTTCGCGGCGACGCCGGCGTTTCGCACCGGGGGCGAGGCGGTGGCCGCGTGGCGTTTCGGCCGGCGCGGCAACGAACTGCAGTGCGGGGCGTGGTGGAGTCCGGGCTGGGATTTGGCGAGCGGACTGGGCCTGCCGTTCACGCCACCGCCGCGGGTGCGGCTGACCGGGGTGCTGGGCGAGCGCCGACTGGGTTCGGCCAGGGCGGTCGCCTCGCTCGGCGTGGAGCGCATCGGCCGTGCCGAGCTGACCGCCCGGAACGAGGAAGCCACACCAGGAGCGACCCTGGTGACGGCCGCTGCCGAGGTGCGCCGCGGCTTGTGGACGTTGCGGGTTTCGGGCGCAAATTTGGCCCGCGAAGCGTACCTCGACCACACGAGTGCCTACCGCGCGCTCGGACTTCCAGCGCAAGACCGCACGGTTACGGTGCGCCTCGCTCGGGCTTTTTCAACCATCACATCAGACGTAGAAATCCTCTCAAAATGAATACGATGAAGACGCTCACTGCGACCTTTGCTTCAAGCTTAATCCTCCTTGTGGCCGGATGCGGCAAA
>JBMTYE010000037.1:0-10281 GCA_049454255.1 Flavobacteriales bacterium | reverse complement strand
GTTGCGGCCGACGGTGGCCGTATGGACGTCGAGCGGCTGGTGGAGCGCTGCGGGCTGAAGCCCGCGCCAAACCCCGAAATCCACCCCGCCCGCCGCCGGGCGAACCATCCAGCGCAGGAACATGCAGAGGCGTTTAGCAGCGGCTCCCGTGCGGGGGTCGGCGACGTGTTTGGCCGTGCGGCGCTCGGGCACACCGGCCAGGAAGGCATCGCGGAACCCGCCGATGCCCGCCGCAAACCGCGCTCCCGGGGTGGCGTCCGCCGCAGCGGCTTCCCCCTTCCGAAACGCCCTACGGAAGCCCTCCTCGAAGCTTCCCGCCTCCTCGACCATCCGGCGCAGGGCCCGCAGGAATCCCGCCGCATCCTCCGGCTTGAACGTCCGGTGGCCCCACCCGGCCACCACCTGGGCGACCTCCGCCTCCGTCGCCCCCCGCACGAACGCCGCCGGCGAGCCGTCCATGCGGTCGATCAGCTCGGTCGCGTTCGCCACGATGGAAGCCCGGCGGCCCCAGGCGATCGTCGCCGCAAAAAACGCCGCGACCGCGATGTCCTCCGGGTCCCCGCCCCGGAACCGGTCGGGCACGCCCACCGGGTCGTCCGCGAGAAAAGCGGGCCGCTCAAACGCCGCGGCCTTCATCCGCAGCAGGTCCGCAACAGCCGGGTCGATGGTGGTGGGCATGCCGCGCGAATTTCCCGCTAAATTCGCACCCTATGAGATTCGCGCATCCCGAATTGCTCTGGGGCCTGTGGGCATGCGCCATCCCCCTGATCATCCACCTGTTGCAGCTGCGCCGCTACCGGCTCGTGCCCTTTCCGCACGTGGGGTTTTTGCGGCAGGTGACCCACGAAACACGGTCGACGCAGCGGCTCAAGCACCTGCTCGTGCTGGCCATGCGCATCCTGGCCATCGCGGCCCTGGTCACAGCGTTTGCGCAGCCCTATGTCCCTGAAGCCCATAGCGCTGGAGAGGCGGCAGACAGCCCGGACGGGGCATCCATTTCGCTCTACATCGACAACAGTTTTTCGATGGAGGCCGAGGGCGAGGAGGGCCAGTTGCTGCTCGCCGCGCGCGAAAAGGCCACCGCCATCGTCAGCGCCTACCGCGAGACCGACCGCTTCCAGGTGCTCACAAACGACTTCTCCGCGCGCGACCAAACCTTCCTCACCCGCGACCAGGCCCTCGAACGCATCGCCGGCATCCTGCCCGGGCCCGCGGTCCGCACGACGGGCAACGTGGTGGACCGCATCCGCGACGTCCAAGAGGCTTCCACGGACCGCCGCCGCATCGCCTACCTCTTCACCGACCTGCAGCAGGCCACCCACCGCTGGGAGGACGGGTGGACCCCGCCGGACACCTCGCTGGCCTGCGTTTTCGTCCCGGTGGCCGGGTCGGCTGCGCCGAATGTTTGGGTCGATTCGGTGTGGTTCGACGAGCCCATGCGCATCGCCGGTCGCGCCGCCGAGCTCCACGTCCGGCTACGGCACACGGCCACCTCCGGCGTCGAGGGCCTGCCGCTCCGCCTCTCCATCGACGGCACACAGGGCGCCGTGGGCAGCTTCCCCCTCACCCCCGGCGCCCCGACGGACACGGTCCTGCGCTTCACCCACGGCGCTGCCGGGCGGCATCGCGCGGTGGTCTCCATCGAGGACGCCCCGGTGCGCTTCGACGACGCCTACCACTTCGGTTTCGAGGTGGTGCCCAGCGTCCGCGTCCTGTCCGTTTCGCCGGCGTTCCGCGGCGGCGGCAGCGAGGTCGGTCGCGCGGTTCGGGCGGCTTTCGAAGCTGCAGGCGGCCTGTTCGAGCTGCGTGAGGTGGCCCAAATCACGCCAGACGACCTCGCTGGCACCGACCTCGTGGTCGTGCACGGCCTCGCCGAGCCGACCTCCGGCCTGACCTCGGCCCTGCGCGACTTCGCCTCCCTCGGCGGGTCGGTGGCGTGGTGTGCGGACCCGGGCGAGGCCGCCGCCGCCGCGGCGGCCCGGCGCGCCGCCGGGGGCCGCGGCCCCGGCCGCTGGCTCACGCGGGACGACCGCGCCGCAGCGCTCAGCACGGAGCACCCCTTCTTCCGCGGGGTCTTCCAATCGCTGCCCCAGCGCATGGACCTCCCGCGCACCGGGACCGTCCTGGACCGGCGCCCCTCCTCCACCGAAGAAGTCCTCGTGTCGCTGGAAAGCGGTGCGCCCTGGATGACCCGCCTGCCGGTAGGCGCCGGGTCCATCTACTACCTCAGCGCGGACGTGTCGCCCACAACCTCGAACCTCACCCGCCACGCCCTCTGGGTGCCGCTGCTCTACCGCATGGCCGAACGCTCGCGGGCCACTCCGCTGCTGGCCGGCACCATCGGCGACAACGCCGCGTGGTCGCTGCCTTTTGCGGGCGGCGATGCCGGCCGCGTTGCGCTGCAGCTGGACGGTGACTCGGCTGTGGTCTACCCGGAGGTGCGGTTTGCCGGGGGTGCGCTGCGCATGGTGCCCGGTGCCGGCCTGACCACCGCCGGTGCGTGGGCCGTGGCCACCGACACCTCCGCACTGGGCTGGATCGGAGCGAACTACGACCGGCTGGAGTCCGACCCGGCCGCCTACACGCCCGACGCATGGCGGGAGCGGCTGGCGGAGCTCGGGTGGCGCGGGGCAGATGTCGTGGAGGCCTCCCCGGAAGCCGTCGCTGCCTCGGTCCGTTCCCGCGAGCGCGGCACCCACTGGTGGAAACCGCTGCTCGTCCTCGCCTTGCTCGCCCTCCTCGTCGAATCGCTGCTCCTTCGCCCATGGAAGTCCTCCTGAAATCGGTCGTACTGCACGACCCCACTGCTGCGCTCCACGGCAAACCCGTCGACCTGCTCGTCCGAGACGGACGCGTAGCCGGCCTCGCCCCCGCCGGAACCCTCGACGCGGGCGGAACCCCGACAGGCGCCGTCGCGTCGGCGAACGCCGAAGTGTGGGAGGTGCCGGGAAGCTGGGTGTCGGTGGGTTGGATGGACGGTGCAGTGGACTTCGGGGAACCGGGGTTCGAGGTGCGCGAAGGCCTGACGTCTGGGCTGCGGGCTGCGGCAGCGGGTGGGTTTACCGATGTGGCGCTGGTTCCGGCGTCCGCGCCGCCGCCCGATGCGGCGGCCGAACTGGAGCTGGTGCAGCGGCGGGCGGTGGGGGGCGCGGCGCGGGTTTGGCCGCTGGCGTGCCTGTCCGCAGGCAGGCGCGGCGAGCGGCTGGCCGACCTGCTGGAACTCCACGCGAGCGGGGCCATCGGCTTCTCTGACGACGGGCCCATCGCCCGGCCGGAACTCCTGCGGCGCGGCCTCGAGTATACGACCGATACGGGCCGACCGGTCGTCGCGCTGCCCATCGAGCCGGACCTGAACCCCGGCGCGACGATGCACGAAGGCGTCGTGTCCACCCGCATGGGCGTTCCGGCCACGCCCCACGAGGCGGAGACGATGCGGCTGATGCGCGACCTCGAGCTGCTGCGCTATGCTGGCGGCCGCCTCCACGTGTCCTGCGTTTCGACGGCCGCCGGGTGCGACCTCATACGCCGGGCCCGGGCAGAAGGCCTCGATGTCACGGCGGCGACGACGTGTTGGCACCTCATCGGGACCGACGCAGACTGCGCGGGCTTCGACGGACTCTACAAGGTGATGCCGCCGCTGCGGACGGCGGCCGACCGCGATGCGCTGCGCGCCGCAGTCCTCGACGGCACCCTGCAGGCCGTCGTCAGCGACCACCGACCGGCCGACCTCGAACACCACGACACCGCGTTCATGGAAAGCCCCTTCGGCATCGCCGGGACGGAAGCGTGCTTCGCGGCAGCGCTCCACGGCCTTTCCGAGCAGGCGCCGCGCCCGCAGGCTCTCGAGGCCTTGCTCCGCGCGCTGACGGTGGGGGTGCGCGGCGTCTACGGGCTGGAGGTTCCGCGCCTCGAGGTGGGCGCGCCGGCCTGCCTGACCTGGTTCCATCCGGACCAGGCCTGGACGTGGTCGCGGACCACGCGCGCCGCAAACGTGGGCCCGTGGGAGCAGCGGGGGTGGACCGGCGAGCCGCTGGGCACGATTCGGCCCGAAGGCGCGGTGCGGCGCGGGCTTACGCCTCGCCCTGCGGACCGCTGAACGTCAGCGGGAGCGCCCGAGCGTCTTGGCCGGGGGCCGCGCCGAGTTCGCGGATGGGACCGTGCTGGCGTTCGAACCGCTGGATGTTGTCGGCAAGGAGGTTCATCAGCTGCTTTGCGTGGTGCGGAGCGAGGAGGATGCGGCTGCGGATGGAGGCCTGCTGCATGCCCGGCAGCAGCTGGGCGAAATCCACCACAAACTCAATGGGGCTGTGGGCGATGACCGCGAAGTTTGAGTAAATCCCAGGGGCGATGGCCTCCGGAAGATCGACGTTGATCTTCGGGCGCGCCGGTGCGTTCGAATCGTTTGACATGGCCTCAAGGTACGGCCGATCGCGCCGGAGGGTTGCTATCCGCCCAGCGGGAGCTCCAGGAGGTGAGGCAAGCGGTTGATTGTCCGCCAAATCTGTTCCCGATGCCGCTCCCCGTCGGGATTGAAATGCACCTGCCGCCAGCCGGCTTCCCGCGCGCCGACGACGTCGCATTCGAGGTCATCGCCCACCATCACGGCCCGTTCCGCCGTCGACCCCGTCGCCGCGAGGACCGCTTCGAAGGCCGCCCGGTGCGGCTTTTTCAGGCCGAGGCTGTCGCTGGTGAAGACGTCGGTGAAGAAGGGCGCGAGCCCGGAGTGGTCGAGTTTGGTCCGCTGCACCGTGTCGAAGCCGTTCGTCAGCACGAACAGGCGGTGTCCCCGCCGCTGGAGGGTTTCGAGCACGTCAAGGGCTCCGGGGATGAGGTGCGTGCGGTACGGCGCCCGGCCGAGGTACGCCTCGCCCATCGCCTCGCACAGCGCATCGAGGTCAGGTGCCCCCTCCTCCCGCACGCCCAAACGCAGCAACGTCCGCCGGAACCGCAGCGGCCGCAGCACCTCCTGCGTCATCCGGCCTGCCCGGTATTCCGCCCAGCACGCGAGGTTTTCCTCCTCGTACACCCGCAAAAATGCCGTGAACGTCACCTCGCGTCCCGTCCACGCCCCCACCCGGTCGGCTCCCCACTCGGCCCAAACCTCAGCAAGGACCTCGCGGGAATTCCGGTCGAAGTCCCACAGCGTCCGGTCCAGGTCGAAGACGAGGTCCGCGATCATGGCAATACGCTGTGAAACAGTTCATTCAAATCCAGCGCGCCACTCAGCGCCGTCAACACCACGCTCCACACCGCAAAGGCTCCGATGAGCGCCCACGGCATGCGCGGATCGTGCGGATAGTATTTGGCCGAGAGCACGGCCGAGACCGGCACACTGATGATCGCACTGATGCACAAGATGCCCGCAAGGCCAAACCGACTGCGCAACGCCACGATGCGTCGGCGGCGCGGCGTAAACACCCGCTTTCCGGACCGTCCCGCACTCGACCGGCGCCTCCGCACGGTGGCGAACGTCGCCCGCGCTCCGAAGTAAAACACAAGCGTTCCCACCGCCGCTCCGGCACTCGTCACCGCCACCGTCGTCGCAAAATCGATGCCGCGGGCCACCATCGCCGACGGCGTGAACAGGAACTTCACCACGGATGCCAGCATCCACAGCAGAATTTCCCAAACCCCGGCGAATGCGTCCATCTCAGCGCTTGACCCCGAACGCCAAATCACCAGCGTCCCCCAGTCCCGGTACGATATACCCCTTTGCCGTCGTCTCGTCGTCGATGGCCGCTGCCCAAATCTCTGCACCCGCTCCTAACCGCTCCTTCACCGCCGCCACCCCTTCGCGGCTGGCAATCGCGCACGCCACCACCAGCTGGCTCGGTGTACCGAACCGGTGCAACTCCCGCACGACCTGCACCACCGAGGCCCCGGTGGCGAGCATGGGATCGATGAGAATGACCCGCCGGCCCTCGAGCGTGGGCGCACTCATCGCGTCAATCGCAATCTCAAATTGCCCGCCCTCGTCGTACCGCCGGTAGGCACTGATGAACGCATTGTCTGCCCGATCGAACATGCGCAACATGCCCGCATGCATGGGAAGTCCCGCCCGCAAAATGGTCGCAAGCACCGGTTGATCAGCGAGTTCCACCCCGGTCGTTTCGCCCAGGGGGGTGGTGATCTCGCGTTCGGCGAAGCTCCATTCCCGCGCCATTTCCAGCGCCATACATTCGCCTACACGCTCCAAATTGTGGCGAAACCGCAACCGGTCGCCCTGAATGGTCCGGTCACGCAACTCGGTGATGTACACCCCGAGCATGCCGGGACGGCGGGAAAGGTCGTGGATCATTGCAGTTTGCAGTTGGCAGTTGGCAGTTTGCAGTTTTCAGTTTCGTGAAGGTACGTCCAACTCGAGCACCGAGCGTTCGGTTAACGTATGCTGGCAAGCAGGTGGGGATAGATGCCGTGCCAACCGGCCCACGGACCTTCGTTGCTCGAGGTCTCGTTGTGCCAAAGCAAAACGGTTTCCCCGTCGACCGCCCGTGCGGCATCCGCGAGCGCCGCAACCCGGCCGAGCGCCTCCTGCGGGGTGCAGCCCATGTAACGCTGCAGGGTGGCATCCATCGCCGTGACGGGATGCAGCATGAGGTCAAGCGGGCATTCCTCTGCCAAATCATAGGCGGGAAAGGGCCGGGCAATCCCTGCCCGAAATCCCACCCGGTCGGCATACCCGCACGAGTGGTCGTGGTGGATGCCGGCCTCGACGAGAGCGCGCCACGAGGCGGGCGGTCGCTGGAGCAGGTAGTGTTGGCGCGCGTGGTCGACGGGGAGGCCGAGGAGGGATTCGAGGCGCTCGCGTTCCCGGGCGATGGCGGCACCAGCGGCCTCGCCCGCGTCGTGGGCCCGCACGCCGGGATGGATGCCCAGGTCCGCCGTGGCCGCGAGGGTGCGGACGAGGTCACGGAGGGCCGGGCGTTGCCACGGCATGCCGCGGTCGTGCGGGCCGCGGTCGGCCAGCAGGATGAAGTACCGGGGACGGATGCCGGCGGCGGCGTGGGCCTGTTCGAGTTCGGCGTAGGTGTCGTACGGGTCGTGGCCCCATCCTGCGGCGACCGAGGCGCGCCTCCAAGCCGCAGCGGGCGAGCGGAGGACGGCGTCGCGGGCGCAGGCGAGACCGGTCCGCAGTACGCCCTTCCCTCGAAAGGCATACGCACTGTCGACATCGACCGTGGCGACACCCCGGTACGTGCGGCGCGGCACCTCCCAACCCACCGAAGCCGCCCACGCCCGCATCCGAAGTTCCGCCTCCGGACGCTCGAGCCACCCCCCCCGCGCCGCCGCCGAATCCTCCCCCCTGAACCGGCCCATCGCATCCCGCGGCGCTCCCTCCACCGCCTCCTCCATCCGCGTCGCACAGAAAAAGACGAAGGCCAGCACATCCTCCGCGCCGGGCGCGGTGGCGGTGAGGTCCCGGGTGGACAGGAGGCCCGAGGCGGGGATCCAGGGCCCAGCGGCGGGCGGTTGCGGTCCGTAGTGGACGATGGATACGTCGGGGGAAGGGTTGGATGAGGCGAGTTCGGCGGCGGGTACGACGCCGATGCACTCGAACCCGCAAATCGTCTCGAAGGCCACCCGGGCGGCGTAGCGGTGCCGCTCTGTGACAGCGGAGTCGGCGACCGCGAGGATCAGGCGCCGAGCCATGCGCTTAAGATTTGGGCCGAGCGCTCTGCCGCCTTGCCGTCGCCGTACAGCTCCGCTGCCCAATCGCAATCGGCGGACTGGGCTTCCACGCGGTCCACGGCGGAGGCCACATCCCCCGGCTCCGCGGCCAGCACCGCATAGCCTCCCGCCACCAGCTCCACCCATTCCGTCACGGGCCGCGCCACCACACACGGCCGCCGGAAGTAGAAGGCCTCCTTCTGCAGCCCGCCCGAATCCGTGATCACCAGGTCACTGCTCCGCACCAGCTGGGCCATCTCGACGTAGCCCACCGGAGCGATGGCGCGGATCCCGAGGGCAGCCAGCGCCGCCTGCCAGGAGTCGCCGAACAGCGTTCTGCAGCCTGCCGCCGTCCGAGGGTGGACCGGGAACACCACCTCACGCCCGCCCACGCCAGCCGCGGTGACCTCCGCAACCGCCTCGATCCACCGCCGCAACCGCTGCCGGTCGTCCACATTTGACGGACGGTGCAAGGTCATCACCGCCCGCCAGGTGCGGTCCGGCTCCGGGCCCGACCCCACGTACCGCGCCACGTCGAGCATCACGTCGCCCACGGCATGCACGGCCACCCGCCCGACGCGCACAGGACCGAGCTCGCCCCGAACGCGGTCGGCAGCATCGGCATTCGTGCACAGGCACACCTCGGCGAGCACGTCGGCCCCCACGCGGTTCACCTCCTCCGGCATCGCGCGGTCGTACGAGCGCAGGCCCGCCTCGACATGCACCAGCGGGATGCCAGCGCGCGCAGCCACCCAAGCCCCCGCCAGCGTGGAATCCGTATCGCCATACACCAGCAGCGCATCCGGCCGTACCTCCTCCACCGCGCGCCAAACCCCCTCCACCATCGCCCCCATGCGCGCTGGCACCCCCCCTCCTACCTCGGACGTTCCCAGGGCAACGTGGATGTCCGGCGGCGCCATGCCGAGTTCGCGGAAGAACACGCCTGACATGGCGTCGTCCCCGTGTTGGCCCGTGTGCAGGAGGACCTCCTGCAGGCCGTGCCGCCCTTCCGAGAGCACCCGGCGCAACGCCGAGGCCTTGATGAACTGCGGGCGCGCCCCCACTACCGTCAACAGGGTCTTCATGCCGCAAAAGTCGGAAACGCCCGCGCGCAAAGTTCACAACCCGCCCGAATCCGAAAAGCTGTAGTACCGCTCGCGGGCGACGATGACGTGGTCAAGCAGCGGCAGGTCCAGAAAAACTCCAGCAGACCGCAGATTTTCAGTCAGTTGCCTGTCTGCCGCGCTCGGTGAGGGATTGCCCGACGGGTGGTTGTGCACCACGATGAGGGCGGAAGCCCGGAGGGCCAGCGCCTTCGCGTAGATGATCTTCGGGTCGGCGACCGTGCCGGCCGTACCGCCCTTCGAAACTTGGAACTCTGCCAGCACGTGGTTCGATCGCCTGAGCAGCAACGCCCAAAACTCCTCGTGGGGCAGGTCCGCCAGCCGCGTATGAAACCGGGCAAACACCTCCTGCGACGTCCCCACCCGCGGCCAAACCCCCGGCCCACCCAGCACCGCCCGGGCCTCCGCCCGCCGCCGACCCAGCTCCATCGCCGCCGCAATCCCCACCGCCCGCGCCGACCCGATCCCGCTCACCGTCGCAAACGCCTCCGGCGGCATCCGCCCCAGCTCATCCAAACTCCCGCACGCCAGCCGCAGCAGCTCTGCCCCCACCTCCTCCGCACGCCGCCCCCGAGGTCCCACCCCGATGAGCACCCCGAGCAGCTCCGCATCCGAGAGCGACCCCGCTCCCTCGAGCAGCATCCGCTCCCGCGGCCTCATCGAGTACGTCCTACCCTACCCTCGCCGCGTTTCCGTTTCCATCGTGCTGGCGGAAACAGGCAAAAAAAAAAAGCCCCCTGTTTCCAGGGGGCAAGTATCGGTCTGGCAGAGGCCTCAGCCGAGCTTCGCTACGTAAACGGCGAGCTTGGATTTGAGGTTGGAAGCTTTGTTCTTGTGGATGATGTTCTTCTTTGCCAGTTTATCCAGCATCGACACCACGCGCGGGTACAACACCGTGGCCTCCGCAGGCTCCGTCGTTGCACGCAACTTCCGGACCGCATTGCGGGCAGTCTTGTGGTAGTACCGGTTGCGCGCCCGCTTCACTTCGTTTGCACGGATGCGCTTCAGCGCGGATTTGTGGTGAGCCATAGTGGTGTCCTCAAGAAATCAGGGGTGCAAATATAGACAACTTTCCTGAACCGACAACTCCGCGTCGCCCTTGCTCAGACCCACACTTCGATTTCGACCGGCGCATCCCATGCAATCCCTTCCTTCCGCCGGATTTCAGCCTTAATCGGGACCAGATAGGTCTTGCGTTGGGTGTCAAACCAAACCGAGGTCCCCCACGTGCTCTGCCCCACCCGCACCGTCGCCATCAACCTCCCCCAACCTTCCTCCGCCCACCCTGTGTGCGCTCGAATTTCCGCCGAAACCTCCACGGGCATGGCGACGAAGCACCATCCACCCTGTGCGGGATGCCGCCATGTCTGCCCAGAAAACGCTACACGCACCTTCCCCTTCATCCCCGAAAACTGCAAACTCCAAACTGAAAACTGCCAACTGCAAACTGCCAACTGCAAACTGTCAACACCCCAACCCCAAAGCCCCC
>JBMTYE010000036.1:0-10438 GCA_049454255.1 Flavobacteriales bacterium | reverse complement strand
TTGTCGAGGAAGTAGCGGTCGTGCGTCACACACAGGACCGTCCCGGGGTACTGCTCGAGGTGGTGCTCTAACCAATCGATGGACTCGGCATCGAGGTGGTTCGTCGGTTCGTCCAGCAGCAACACGTCCGGTTGCTGAAGCAGAAGCCGGCACAACGCGACCCTGCGGCGCTCTCCTCCGCTCAGCTCTGAGATGGGCTGGTCGTCTGGCGGACACCGGAGGGCATCCATGGCGATGTTCAGCTTCGTGTCGAGCTCCCAGGCATTCAAGGCATCGATGCGGTCCTGCACCTCGGCCTGCCTGTTCATCAGCTGCTCCATCTTGTCCGGGTCATTCAAGACCTCTTCGTCCATGAAGCGGTTGTTGATGTCCTCGTACTCGCGGAGGACATCTACGATTTCTTGCGTGCCTTCTTCGACGATTTGGCGCACCGTCTTCGATTCGTCGAGTTGCGGCTCCTGGCTGAGGTAGCCCACCTTGTAGCCGGGCGCCCACGTGACATCTCCGGTGTAGGCATCGTCGAGACCGGCGATGATGCGCATGACGGTCGACTTGCCTGCGCCGTTCGCGCCGAGGATGCCGATTTTCGCCCCGTAGAAGAAGCCGAGGGTAATGTCCTTGAGGATGTGCTTGCCCGTCGGGGTCACCTTGTTGACCCGGTGCATGCTGAATATGACTTTCTTGTCGTCTGACATCGTACTGAAATTTGGGAAAGCGAAAGTAAGGCGTTGCGGGCGAAAGGCACGCCGGGTCAGACCGCGGCGGGTTCGAGTTCGAACACCGTGATTTCAGGGGGCATGCCCACCCGTCCGTGGAAGCCGAGCACGCCGAACCCGCGGTTGACGTGCAAGAACTGACGGCCCTCCTGGTACAGCCCACCCCACCGGCTGTAGCGCAGGCTACTGGGCGACACCTTCAGCCCCAGCCAAGGAATCTCGAGACCCATCTGCATGCCATGGGTGTGCCCGCTCAGGGTCAGTTCCACGGGGGCCTTTCCGCCCATGACCTGTTCTTCGAAGTGGGTCGGGTCGTGGCTGAGCAGGATGGTGCACCGGTTCTCGGCACCGCTGCCCGACAAGGCGAGCGCTAGGTCGCCGCTTTGGCGAAAGCCCTTGCCCCAATTCTCCACCCCGGCCAGGACCACCGCATCTTCGCCCCGCTGCAGCACCACGTGGGAGTTCAGCAGGAGCTCGAACCCCATCTGGCGGTGGATGTCCTTCAGCTGGGAAACGCTCGACGCGCGCTCCGCATCCGTGAAATTGCCGTAATCCGCGTAGTCGTGGTTGCCGAGGATGCTGTATTTGCCCATCCGGGCGTGGACACCGCGGAAGGCCTCGATCCAGGGGAGGGCCTCGTCAGAGTGGGTGTTCACAAGGTCGCCTGTGAAGCACAGGAGATCGGGTTCGAGGGCGTTGATGGACGCTAAGGCCTCGAGGACAGGGGCGGGAGTGCCGGAAAAGCTGCCGAGGTGGGCATCGGAAATTTGGACCATCTTGAGGCCCCGGAACGACTCCGGCAGGCCCGGCAGGGCGATCCGGTGGTGCTCTGTGCGGTAGGCGTACTTGCCGCGGGTGACGCCGTACAGGAACCCGCTGAACGCGATGGCGGCCGTGCCTTGGCCCACATACGACAGGAAGGTGGCCCGCGGGATGGGGGCGACACTTCCGGTAGCGGCTCGGAGCGCAGTCGCACCGGTCAGGCGCAGGTCTTCCAGGATTTGGAACACGGCAAGCACCAGCTTCGGGACGGTGACAAGGAAAAAAACCACCGAGATCGTGGAGAGCAGTTCCGGCCGTGTCACCCGCCACGTCGGCCACAGGAAACTCGAGGCGATAAAGGCCACCCACATCAGGGCCGAGCCGGTCCACCACGCCGTTCGCACCGGTCCCCACCAGGACGCCCCGTCCCACGTCCGCTGCAACGATCTGTATGCCAACCATTCCACCACCGCGATGAAGGCGGAGAGGAACAAAAACATGGCGAGGATGCGTGCAGGTGAGGGCATGGGACGGCAAAAGTACAGGCGCGCCTACCCCCGGGTTCACCCGCAGCTGCCAAATTTCTCCAACCTCAGCGGCAAGCGGCCTCCCACACCCGTGGACCACCCGCCACATCAAGCGCCTGCCAACCGCCCGGAGACAAGGCATACACGGAGGCGATGCCCCCCACCTCGCCCAGGAGGTGAAAGTCGTGCGTCGACAGCAGAACGGATCCGGTATGGCCCGCCGCGAGGGCGGCAAACAGGGCCGTACGCCCCGGAGCGTCCAGGAAGGCCGTGGGCTCGTCGAGTACCGTCCAGGCCGCGTTTTGCAGGAGGACCCGGGCGAGCATGGTGCGCTGGATTTGGCCGTCGCTCAGCCGGTCGAGGGGAACGGACCACCAGGCATCGTCTCCCACGCGCGCGAGCGCGGCATGTCGGTCTGCGTCGGTTCCGGGGACGAGCTGCAGGATTGCGCCGACCGTAAGGCCTACGCCGCGCGGCGGAACCCCCGGCAAAAAGGACACCAGGCGCGCGCGGTCCACCGGAGCCGCCGCATGGACGTTTTGCCCCGCGATGGTGCAGGTACCCGATGTCGGCCGTTGCAGTCCCGCGACCGTCCGCAGCAAGGTACTTTTCCCCGCGCCGTTTCGACCGATAAGCACATGAATTCCAGGCGTTTGCCATCGCACATCGAGCACCGGAGTCACCGGTGTGCGGTAGCCGGCCTGCAGGCCGGCCCAAACCATCTCCGCCCCGTTCATGGCGTCCACCGGTTTCGGAACACCACCGCCACCACCACCGGCGCACCGAACAGCGACAGCACCGCATTCAACGGCCACCCCCCCGATGGATCCCAGGGAGCCCTGACGAGCACATCCGCCGCCAACGCGATGGCCGCACCTGCCGCCGCCACCGTGGGCAAGGTGACCCGATGCGACCGGTCCCGTGTGGTAAACCTTACCACGTGCGGGGTGGCGAGGCCGAGAAAGGCCACCGGACCGCACAGCGCCGTCACGACGCCCGCGAGCACGCCCGTCACCCCGAGCACCGTCCACTGCACGCGGGCCACCGGCATGCCCATGCTCCGGGCTGTCCACGGGCCCAAGGTCCACGCATCGAGGTGGCGTGCAGCCGCCGCAAGCACCCCGCCACCGGCGGCCGCCAGCCCGACCAATACTGCGGATGCGGCCAGGCTCGTCGAACCAAACGACCCCATGCCCCAGAGCACGAAACGCTGCAACTCCTCGCTCCGGGCCTCGGCCTGCAACACCGTGGTCACTGCCCCCACCACATGTCCCAGCATCAAGCCGAAGATGAGCAAGGTGGTAGGCACTGAGAACCGGGCCGACACGGCCAACACCAGCACCAGCACGGCAGACGCACCGAGGACCGCGCCCATGGCTGTAGCGCCTACCCCCCCTGCGATGTTCCAACTGAAGCCGGCCAGGATGGTCAAGGCTACACCCAGGGAGGCTCCTGACGTGATGCCCAGGACGGAGGGGCCGCAGAGGGGGTTGTGGAACCAGGTTTGGAGCGCGAGCCCGCACAGGGCGAGGGCCGACCCCGCACCCGCCGCCGTCAGCACCCGGGGAAGGCGCACCTCGCGCACGAGCACACTATCCAGGTCACTCCCGCCGCGCAGTGCTTCTGCAAATGCTTCAGCGGGGATCTCGACCGGTCCCCACGCGACGTGCAGCACGGCAAGCACCCCCGCAACCACCGCCCAACCCAGCGCCACGGTGTATTTCATCGTTCCGGAAGCCACTGAAAACAGCCTGCCCCGCCATACCGAGAACGCTGTGGATGAAACAATTCGACCAGATCCGCTAGAAGCGCATCCGGCTCGGCGATCAGTCGGCCGAAGTAATCGCACTCCGCGGCGTTTGCACCGAACAACCGACCGGAAGGAGGCAGCAGCAAGGTATGCCGCGGGTCTTCGGCCAAAAATCCCGCCCGGGTCAACCCGCCTGGGGCATAGCTCACCAGGCCCCACGCGTCAGAGTGGGCCGCGATATGAACCATTTCTTCGAACGGAACTTCGACGTTCTCTGCCGTGGCACGGTCGGCGAAGACATAGGTCGCGCCGGCGTCGGCAAGCAGTCGCGCCACGAGCCTGTGTCCCCCGGGGGCATGCCAGGTCCCGTCGTGGACACTGCCGGTAAAAACCCGCGGACCGCTGCCCGCCTCGACCACAAGCGCCTTATACCGCCGTTCGACGGCAGCAAACGCCGAGTCTGCCCGGTCCGCCGCCTCGGTACCACACATCCAGCCCAACACGCGCATCCACTCTGCACGGCCTAAGGGATGGGGTTCGAGGTATTCGACTAACGGCACCACCGGCACCTGGCTCGTGATCCCGAGACCGGCAAGGGGGTCGCCGAACGGATAGGTTGTGAGCGCCGCGGGCTGCAATGCGAGGAGCCGTTCTTTGTCGACTTCGGGGCCGCCGAGGTCGACGACCCGTCCCGAGATCACGGCTTCGCGTGCCGCCGGGTCTTGGAGGTAGCGGACGGCCGCGCCACCGCTCCACGGGGCGAAGTCGGGCGCCCATGCCCCGATAAGGGCCACGTGGGTCGTGCTCAAGGTGGCCAGTCCCCGCGCGGGCGGACCGAGAACCACGGCAGCGCCGGGCGAGCCGGCCGTGCGCCACGCCGCTGAATCGCGAAAGACTCGCGCCAGCTCTTCCCCACTCTCCGGCATTCGAATCTCCAGCCACTCCACCCCGTGCGCGGTCACCCAGCGGAACCCGTGGGCCCACCGGGCTTCCCGCCCCGTACCGGACGGCTGCGGGCCTGCCGGATCGCCACAACCGGCGACGAGCACCGCGCATACCACAAGCAGACCGAAGCGAACCATGGCCCCAAAGGTATTCCTACCCCGTACCTTTGACGGCATGGATGCTCCCGCCTCGATGGACGCACTGATGGACCGCTTGGAAGCGCTGCATGCACGCGCGGCGCTGGGCGGTGGACCGGACCGCATTGCGGCGGAACACGCGAAGGGAAAGTGGACCGCACGGGAGCGTTTGGCCCACCTGTTTGACCCCGGCGAGGAGCCCCTGGAAATCGGCGGTTTGGCCGGCGAAGGGATGTATGCAGAACACGGGGGCTGCCCGGCAGGGGGCGTGGTGGTAGCCATCGGGCGCGTGCACGGCCGGCCCATCGTAGCTGTAGCGAACGACGCCACCGTGAAAGCCGGCGCCTGGTTCCCCATCACCGGCAAGAAAAACCTGCGCGCCCAGGAAATCGCCCTCGAAAACCGCATTCCCATCGTCTACCTCGTCGACAGCGCGGGCGTCTACCTCCCGCTCCAGGACGAGATTTTCCCGGACAAGGAGAACTTCGGGCGGATTTTCCGCAACAACGCCCGCCTCAGCAGCCTCGGCATTCCCCAGCTCGCGGCGGTCATGGGACCGTGCGTCGCCGGCGGAGCCTATCTGCCCATCATGAGCGACGAAGCCCTCATCGTGCGGGGAACGGGATCCATCTTCCTCGCCGGGAGCTACCTCGTCAAGGCCGCCATCGGCGAAGACGTCGACAACGAATCGCTCGGCGGCGCGGACATGCACAGCAGCATCAGCGGGGTGGTCGATTACGTCTGCGAATCCGATGCCGAGGCCATTGCCACTCTCCGGACGCTCGTGTCTCATTTGAAGCACCCGGACCGGCGTGCGGGATTTGACCGCATCGGCGCGGTAGCGCCGGCGGGTCCGCGGCTGCGGGACGCGGTTCCGGTGGACCGGGCCGCGGCCTACCCCACCGAGCGTCTGATCGAAGCGCTCGTCGATGCCGGTTCGTTCACGCCGTTCAAGGCGGACTACGGGAAGACCTTGCTCACCGGATATGCCCGCATCGACGGGTGGAGCGTAGGCATCGTAGCGAACCAGCGGGCTCTTGTGCGCTCGAAAAAAGAAGGCATGCAGTTCGGCGGGGTTATCTATTCCGACAGTGCGGACAAGGCCGCCCGGTTTGTGATGAACTGCAACCAAAAAGGCATCCCGCTCGTGTTCCTGCAGGACGTGAGCGGGTTCATGGTGGGCTCGCGTTCCGAGCAAGGCGGCATCATCAAGGATGGCGCGAAACTTGTGAATGCTGTGGCAAATTCCGTGGTTCCAAAGTTTACCGTGATTGTCGGAAACAGCTATGGAGCAGGGAATTACGCGATGTGCGGCAAGGCCTACGATCCGCGTTTGATTATCGCCTGGCCTACGGCGCGCATTGCCGTGATGGGCGGTGCACAGGCCGCCGGTGTGCTGGCCTCCATCGAACTCGCGCGGCTCGCCAAATCCGGCGAAACCCCAGACGCCGCGCGCACCGACGAAATCAAATCCGCCATTGCCGCCCGGTACGAGGCCACGACGGACCCGGTCTACGCCGCCGCGCGGCTTTGGGTCGATGCGGTCATCGACCCGGACGACACCCGTCGCTGGATCTCCACCGGCATCGCCCTCGCGGACCACGCCCCGGCCGAGGCCCCCTTCAACCCCGGCGTCATCCAAACCTGAAGGACCTAGCCCGCCCGTTCCAGGGACTCCAATCCCTCGAGCATGGGCTGAAGCAGCGGATGCACCTCGTGCTTCGCCGGATCTTCTAATGCACGGCGCACCTGAAGAATAGCCGCAAGCAGGGCCGATTCGTCGTTGACACCCTCGAGTTGTTCGAGCCACGTCATCGCTTCGAGCGCACACCGGAAATCCCCTTCGACAGCCGCCTCCACCACATCCGGCAAGGCCGACTCCGGCACAAACCCGGCGCTCCACATGAACCCGATCAGGTCCGCTCGGCATCCAGCAAACGCCGGATCTGCCAGCGCTTGGGCATACTCCGCACTTCCCTCCGACCGCTTCAACGTTCCGAGTACGCCGCCGATGCGCTCGCGAACACTGTCGTCCGGACGGTCGCGGAAGGCCTCGAGCAGCGGCCGAATCCACCGCGCATCGTTCGAATCGAGGGCTGTGTCGATTGCCGCCGAAGCGCGGTCGGCATCGTTAGACAGGAGGTCTGCAAAGGGAGTCGTCTTCATAGCGTGCCGAGGCGCCTGCGGGCCTCGGCCCAAATTTCGGAAAACTCCGCCAGCAACACCGCTGTCGCCCCCCAGACCACCTCCCCCCCGACCGCAAATGCGGGCATCGGAGCGACCACCCCGGCCCGGACCTGCACCTGATGTGGCCTCAATGCATCGGGATGCAGAAGGTCGTCGCAAGGGCACGGCAGAATCCTTGCCACTTCCTCCGGATCCGGCGCCCACCGGGGCTCCTCCCCGAGGACGGCTATGGCCGCCTCGACATAAAACCGACTCGGTGGGATGAAGAGCGGAGTCAATGCCCCTACGACGTGGTGATACCCGAGCTGCACCCCCATCTCCTCCAGGAATTCTCGTAGTCCGGCAGCCGTGAGGTCTGCGTCTTGGGCCTCCCGCTGGCCGCCGGGCATGGAAATTTGGCCCGCATGCACCCCGCCCCGGGCGGTCCGAACCATCAACGCTCCACACACACCTTCCTCGCCTGGATAGAGCGCCCATATCACACCCGCTTCACGCACCTCTATCCCCTGATCCTCCGCCTCTTGCCGGGTAGGCCGAGCCACCGGAATCGCCCGTTCGCGGCGCATCCTGTGGGCAAGCGGCACCACCTGCAGCGCCTCCGCCACAGCACGCCTGACCTCGTCCATCGCGGGATACGCCTCCACAGCGCCAAAGAAACGGCGTACCTTGCGCCCATGCCACTTCCCACCCCTTTTCGGCTCACCTCAAACGTGCCCGAAACGTGGTTTCCTCCTGTGAATCAAGCAATTGAAGGCGTGGTGGCCTACGGAGGGGAGCTCTCGCCAGAGCGGCTGATTGCGGCCTATACCGCCGGCATTTTCCCGTGGTACGGCGACGATTCGCCCGTGCTGTGGTGGAGCCCTGAGCCCCGGTGCATCCTCCGGCAGGCAGACATCGTGGTGACCAAATCCATGCGGAACTCCCTCCGCCGGTTCCAGTTCCGCGTGAACACCGCCTTCGGTGAGGTAATCAGGGGGTGCCGGGACGCGCGCCTGCATGCCGAAGGCACTTGGATCCACCCCGAGGTAATCGAAGCCTACGAGGAACTTCATCGCCGGGGGCATGCAGTTTCCGTCGAATCGTGGCAGGACAACCGGCTGGTGGGTGGCCTGTATGGCGTGGTGGTCGGCCGGATGTTCTTCGGTGAAAGTATGTTCAGCAACGTTTCGAATGCGTCCAAGGCAGCTCTCATCGAACTCTGCGCGCGCAGTGCGGCGGCGGGCTATGGACCCATCGACTGCCAAATGACCTCTCCGCACCTGCTATCCATGGGAGCCACAGAGGTGCCGCGTTCTGAGTTCGTCAAACTGCTAGCAGCGCATGTGACTCCGTATGTTGCCCAGGCCTCACCTGCCCTGCTTGCCGTATGACTTTGCTCCAGCCGCCGTTAGCTACTGCAGCGCGGCGCGCTGTACGCACCATGTGCAACGTACTCGGCTGGAAGATGCAAGGCCACTTGTCGCCGCAACTCGAACGCTCGGTCGTCATTCTACATCCCAGCGGAGGCCGCACGGCACGGTGGATTGCCGTAGCCACAGGTTGGACCAGTCCACAACCCCGGGTGGTGCTGGCTGATCCGACTGGGCTGGCGAGGTGGGAGCGTGCGATACTTCGGTGGGGAAAGGTTGAAATGGTTCCGGTCTCGGTTTGGCCCGAGCGCCTGCAGCGTGAGGCAGCGACCGACATCATTTGCATCCAGCTCCTCCCCGGTCATGCACCTTCAGCCCACGAATGGAGTGCCTGGATGCAGCCGTTCCACGGGAGACGGTGGTGGGTGGTTCCCATAGGCATCGACAGACGTCGGCGCAAGGTGCACATCCACCACGGCTTCCATTGGGGACCCTACGAGGACCGCAATGTGCACTACGTTCAGCGGTACTTCCGGTACTTCATACATCCCCGCAATCCGGAGCGTTGACAACGCGTTCATAACCGACAGGCCCACCTCAGCCATTCCTATCACCTCTCCAAGTACTTTCGACCCGCGAAGCGCATTTAGGAGATGTACGATCACTACGATTACAAAATCCTGGACCTCATCCAGTCATACAAGGCAGAGCACGCGGCACCCATTCGTTTGGCTGTGCTAGAACGAAGCTTCTGGAAGTGCGTTGAAGAGGATGACTCCCTGAGTGTGGGCAAGGCGCGCATCGGGGAACGGATTACCCGCCTGTACCTCGAAGGTCTGGTGACAAACCGCAACGGGTACGCCCTGACCCGGAAAGGCAAGGCCCAGTGGGCTGAGGTGATGAAAACGCCGGCTTAAGGAGTTTACACCTGCGCACGGACTCGATACTAAGACGCTAAAAAAAGGAGGCCTAGGCCTCCTTTTTTCGTCGCATCACCTCAATCCTCCAGCACCTCAAGCTGGGGATACCGCTCCTTCCAGAATTCGAGCTTTGCCCGATCCCGGACCGTAATGACCGTCCTGCGGTCGAGCCGCACCTTGATGTTCGGTTGCAGCTCCTTCTCTCTCTTCTTGCGGGCCATGGTGTTCGTTATGTGCCGGGTGAACGGCGTGTTGATTTCCTCTACGAATGAACACCATTCTGAACGAAAAAGTTGGCCGTGTTGACAAAAAGAGCACGTGTATAGGGAATTTTTGGCAAAACTCAATGCCCGGGGGCGGGTTGAGTGAGAGAAACACCTTGCTTTTTCAACAATCCGTTTACGCGCAAGGCAAAATATGCCAAATACGCAAAACACGCTACTCCGATCCAGTAGCTGTGAGCAATGCCGAGTACCGCATCATCTGCAAGCCATCCCTGGGCCAAGGACACCACGCCTCCCCCCATGATCATCATGATGAGCAGACTCGATGCCGTATTTGTGTGCTCACCTAATCCTGAAATTCCCAGTGTGAAAATGCAGGGCCATAAAGTGCTGCAGAACAAACCCACCGCAATGAAAGCAAAGACACTGATCATTCCGTCAGCAAAGATGCCCACCACCAAAGACAGTGCGCCCAATGCCGAGTAGAGCACAATTTGGCGTACAGGATTGCCCTCGCTTATCGCATCCGCAACGGCCAAAACGAGCACTAAAAACAAATAAGGATAGAACATCGCTACATCGTGTCCGGCAATCAAATTCACAAGCAAGAACAGCCCGAAAGCCACGAAAGGAAGTAGCAGACTCAAACGTTGCTGCACAGACGAGGACAGGTTGAAGGCACCCGCTGCACTCGTCCAACGCCCGATCATCAAACTCGCCCAAAACAGGGAAACAAATGGCGCAATAGCGCTTTCTGGGGTTCCTAACCGCTGGCGCATGAACTCCGGCAAGTTGCTCGCCGTGCTCACCTCCACACCCACATACAGGAAAATAGCCCCCATCCCGAGCCACACTTGGGGGTACTTCAGAGTAGCGAGGACGCTCGTGTTCGACTGGGTACCTTCGCCAGAATCCAGCCGG
>JBMTYE010000035.1:0-10558 GCA_049454255.1 Flavobacteriales bacterium | reverse complement strand
TGTCTCCCCCGGCCAGTCTGCCACCTTCCTCCTCAACGACTTCACCGGCCCCGACGGCACAGTCCTCTCCGACACCACCATAACCCTGTGGCGGCCCCTCGATGATCTGCCTCCCGGATCACTCGCACTTACCGAGGTCATGGCCGATCCCACACCTGCAGTCCGCTGGGCAGACCTCGAATGGGTCGAAGTCCTAAACACCAGCCCCTTCGCCCTTGACCTTTGCCGTGCCCGGTGGTGGGATGCCGGTTCTGGACTGTCCGACATCGAGCCTACGGGAACATGGGACGGTATTCTCCCTCCCGGCGCCCGTGCGCTCATCTGCGAAAACGCCACCCCCGTCGATCCCCTTGGAATCGTCCAGCCTTACCAAGCTCGGTGGACAGGCAACGGGACGTTGCTCGATGCAGGAGATGGCATAGGCTTACTCGGGCCAAACGGATGGGTGGCTGTACTGCACTACGACCGAAGCTGGTGGGATGGTGCCGCAGGAGGAATCCCTATTTCGACCCGGTGCCCGATGTGCTGCGGCCATGAGTCGCAGTGGAAGCCTACGGAAGCAAGCCCCGGATTTGCCCTTTGGCCGGACGAGCTAACAGCAGACATCCCTATCACTTTACAGGGCGTCTTAGCCCTTGACCCCGAACGATGGGCAGTCATCTTCGACCGTCCACTCGACCCCCTCTCCCTGGTACGCGTAGAGCATCCCGTGGGCGGGTTTGCCGAACCTGAAGGTGACACCCTCTGGATCCGCTGGCAAGCCGCAATACCGCCGGGTCCTGTGCGTTTGACTCTGACTGGGCTACGCGCTTGTGCCGCTCCCGCTCACCGATCGGATTCAGCGGCCACTACCTTCCTCCTTCCTCGCTTTCCAGTTTCCGGAGACCTTGCCATCACCGAAATCCACTCTGCGCCTTCCGGACTCTCGGACGAGATCCCTGAATTCATCGAGGTGCACAATCTAAGCTCAGACACCCTTGCCAGCGCTGGTCTTCGCGTAAATGACCGGCCCTTCCCCATCCCGATCCTCGAACCAAGCGCCTATGTTGCTGTACCGGTCGGTCCCCTTGCAAATTCTAAAGGCACGGCCATCCTGACCGACTGGACCGGTGAAGTGCTGGACCGTGTGGACTACAGCGCCTGCTGGCACCGCGACCGGCGGAACGAATCAAGTGGCCGCTCGCTTGTGCGGCTGGACCCCAAGGGTCCTTCAACGGAACCAAGAAACTGGGACAGCAGTGGCCACCCCTCCGGCACTTCACCGGACGCCATGGACGCCCGAAGGGCACCATGGTCCGACTCCACCGCACCCGTCCTACTCCTTACTGGCACTTCCCCCGGCGGTGAACGCATCCTTGTTTTCGATGAGTTACTGGCTCGGGTGCCCGCTGGGTGGACCCCGTGGGAAAACCACGGGGCAACGTGGCCTGAGGCAAGAAGGGCGTGGGTCGCAGACCGCTCCGGCTTCGTACAGAATATCTCCGGTGATTCTACCTGGATTACAATGACATCAGACCCCTCCCTCACCGACTCCCCCTCAGTACAACTGAATGAGGTGCTATCAGATCCTGGTGCTTCCGAAGAGGCCTTCGTTGAACTTCGAGTTGACGGGACAAGCAACGCACCGCTGGATGGACTATTCCTTACAGCCACAGCCCTTCCTAATCCCGCAGATTGGGTTCCAGTGAATGCTGTCCTCGGAACGACTGCATGGACCCTCCCTTCCGGAGAATGGGCACTCGCACGCTGTCCGAACCGCCTACCTACATCGCATGCGCTTCCCGTTGAGTTGCCCGCACTTTCAGGGAATCGCTTGGTTCAGCTCCGAACCGATGGCCGTCTTGTCGATGCGGTGTCCATCGGCAGCGGCAGCCACGTGCCGTGGCTAGGAACGACCGAAGGCCGATCGCTCGAACGCACTGGTCCGGAATCTGGAAGTCCGTGGGTGACTTCCACCGGCATGCCTGCCTCCACTCCCGGCGCACGCAATACCCAGTGGGGACATCCCCCTCCAGCAGAAGATGTGATGTGCGCCCCATCCACCTTTCGCTTGCTTCCTTCCCCCCCGCCGAACGCAGCGGAAGTGCGTTGGCATGCCCCCACTCCCGGAACGTGGAGAACGTCGTGCGGGGTTTTTGACCGGTTCGGTGGACTGATCCATGCTCTTGAGGGCTCCTCGGTTGTGGAAGGCGGAGCGACAGGGACTTGGACATGGGATGGGCGGCGATCAGGGTGCTGCCCCGTTGTGCCAGGCATATACTACGTTCGGATTGAAGCGTGCTGTGCGGAAAGTCCTTGCATCCACCGGTGGGCTTCTTTTCGGGTTGCCCCTTGATTACCTCATCTTCGCACCCATGTTCGATGGCACTCCGATTCCGTCGCCGCAATTTGAAGCTGCTGCACCACTTTGGGCACTGCTGCTGTTGCTTCTGGCCTTCACTGCAGCCATTCGGGCAGGATATGCAAGGGAGTGGGGATGCCTCACGGGTAGGTCCATATTGCCATGGAGGGAGAGTGGTACAACGGAACACCGGGAAGGAGGAGCATGGTGGGTCCTAGCTGTCGGGTGGGTGGGGTGGATGTTCGCAGGTGCCGCCTGGGAGTGGTCGATGGAAGACCCCGGCACAGCAGTTTCTTGGGGTGCTGTAGGCCGCTGGTGGGGGGTGGGCTTTATGACCGAATGCCTTCGGTGGACGACCGCCCGGTTCGGAGCGTGGCTGACGTTGCAACCGGAACTCCTCAGCGGGACGACTCGGATGGACAGGAGATTGCGCGTGTGGTGGGCTTGGTGCTCAGCAACGGTTTGGCTTTTCATTGCCGCCCATCTGCCTGGTGCAGAAGTACTGCAAGAATCCTCTGGAATACTCGGTGTTGTTTGGGTAGTTTGGTGTGTTTTGAAGTGGGTGTGGATGCTGTCAAGGCTTCTGCAACAAGGGGGAGACTTGCGTTGGGGTTTTGCCTACCTTTGCACCCTCGAAATCATACCCTCCGCTGGGCTCGCATGGTTTGTGTGGAAGGTATGGGCTTGAGGCCTTCACTGAGTGCAACCTCGTCGAAAACCGCATGGCCCAGAAGATCAAGACCATTCTGATCTCGCAGCCGAAGCCCACTACGGAGAAATCTCCGTACTTCGATTTGGCGGAGAAGCTGAAGCTCACCATTGACTTCAGGCCGTTCATCCATGTCGAAGGGGTGGATGCACACGAATTCCGTCAGCAACGGATTGATTTGGCGGAGCATACGGCAGTTATCATGACTTCCAGGAATGCTGTCGATCACTACTTTCGTTTGGCTGAAGAGCTTCGTTTTGACGTCCCGGATACCTTGAAGTACTTCTGCCTTAGCGAATCCACCGCATTTTATCTGCAGAAGTACGTCGTCTACCGCAAGAGGAAAATTTTCCACGGTCAGGTGAAATTCCAGGAACTGATGGACCAAATCAAAAAGCACAAGTCGGAGCGGTTTCTGCTTCCGTGCAGTGATTTGCTCAAGCCATCCATTCCTCAGGCACTTGAAGAGGGAAAAATCAACTTCACTCGGGCCACGATGTATCGCACAGTTTGCTCGGATTTGAGCGATCTAAGTGACGTGAAATATGACATGCTCGTATTCTACAGCCCCGGTGGGATTGAGAGCTTGTTCCGCAACTTTCCTGACTTTGTGCAAGGAGAAACCCGCATTGCCACCTTCGGGCCGACGACCCAAGAAGCTGCACGTGAAGCCGGATTGCGGGTGGACGTCCCTGCGCCCACAGTCAGCGCTCCTTCGATGACGATGGCCATCGAGCACTATATTCTAGGCAAGTAAGGTGCAGGAAGCACCTGACTTCCGGTTTCCTCGCGAGCGGAGGCTGAAGTCGCGGGATGCTATCCGCGAGGTGTTTGAACGTGGTCGTGCTGCCAAATCGTGGCCTCTGATTGCGCAATTTTGTCCATGGGAACTTCCTGCAGACGTCCCCAGTCAGTGGGCGTTCAGTGTTTCAAAGCGGCGCTTTCCCAGGGCGGTCGACCGGAACCGCATCAAACGCCTCATGCGCGAGGCATGGAGACACGAACGGCATGATCTCGATACAGCCATAGAAGCCGCCGCACAACGGTATGCGGTGGTCCTCCTGTACGTTGGAAAAGAGCTCCCTGAATTCTCAGAAGTACAGAGGCGGATGCGCGATGTTTTGCAGAAATTGCAGCGAAATCTGAGCTAGATGGAGGAGCAACTGAATCCCCGCGACGCGCGACCACGCTTTACCCTCTTGAACCAACTGCGCTCTTGGAAAAGGATGTTGGTGGTTGCGGTTGCAGCGTGCATCACTATGGGATTTATCCGCCCTGTGCGGGAGAACTACTTTGAGATTTCGAAGCAACTCGAAATCCTCAACTCCGTATTCCGGGAACTCAACATCTACTATGTGGATGAACTGCAGCCGGGCGCTCTGATGGATGTAGCTATCGAGGGCATGGTAAACTCCCTTGATCCGTATACCGTCTACTACCCCGAGTCAAAAGTGGAAGATTTGCGCTTCATCACTACCGGAGAATACGGCGGTGTGGGAGCGACTATTCAAGATATGCAGGGGGAAGTGACCATTGTCGATGTGTACCCAGGGTTCCCTGCAGCGGAAGCCGGTCTTCGCATCGGGGATGTGATCGTTTCTGTGGGCGGGAAAAAAGTCGCCGGGCTTTCGACGGACCAGGTATCAGAAATGCTCCAAGGAGCCACAGGAACTGGGCTGGAACTCAAGTTCCGCAGGCCGGGAGAGTCCGAAGACCGGTTCGTGGCGCTCACCCGAGAGAAGATAAAAATGCCCGCTGTGCCCTACCGCGGTATGGTCGACGAAACCACAGGATACGTGATTCTTAGTGCATTTACGCAAGGAAGTGCGGCCGAATTGCGTCAGGCCATCCGTTTTCTCACCGACTCCGCTGGGGCACGACAAATCGTGCTTGATCTGCGCGGCAACGGGGGTGGGCTACTGAACGAGTCCGTTTCCATTGTTAACCTGTTCCTGCAAAAAGACGTCGAAGTGGTCTCAACCCGCGGCAAAGTCCCGGAGTGGACGAAAGTATACCGGACCTTCGCAGACCCTGTAGTGCCTGACCTACCCATCGCCGTCCTCATCGATGGAGTCTCTGCATCCGCCAGCGAGATTGTTGCCGGTGCCCTCCAGGACCACGACCGGGGAATCGTCGTCGGGGAGACCAGCTACGGCAAGGGTTTGGTCCAACAAAACAAAGACCTCGCCTACGGGACGAAGTTGAAAGTGACTGTGGCCAAATACTATACGCCCAGCGGACGCTGCATTCAGCGCTTAGACTACAGCCGGAAAAAGGACGGAATTGCGGCCGAAGTCCCCGATTCGCTCCGCAGGGAATTCCGCACGAAATCCGGACGTAAAGTCCTCGACGGCAAAGGGATAGAGCCAGACATCGAGGTAACTTCAGAGATGATGTCGTCCGTACTACAGGCGCTCTACGACAAAGGGGTTCTTTTTTCCTTCGTCAACCGGTGGTGCACCGGACGTGAGACCATCGCTAGTCCACGAGAATTCGCCCTTGCGGATTCTGACTGGTTTACGTTCGTGAACTATGTAAAGGGAAAAACCGACTTCCATTACGAGACCTTGACCTTTTCCGCATTCCAAGCAGTTCGCGAAGCAGCACGAGAAGAAGGAACGTTCGAATCCGATTCCACAGCACTGCTCGCCTTTGAATCCGCATTTCGTCCGAACATAGAAAAAGATCTCGAGCGTCACAGAGAGCAAATTCAGCGCGCTTTGGAAGAAGAAATTGTGATGCGCTACCACCTTCAGGAAGGCATAATCGTTTGGGGTATGCAGGACGATCCTGTGCTTCAAGCCGCAGTTTCCGCCCTCTCAAGCGGCAGACACAAATCTCTCCTCGCAGGACAGAGATGAATAGGCCGGAAGGGTGGTACCGGCTAGGTTGGGTGGTTACGCTGTGCGGTTTACCGTTTTCAAATCCCTTGATGTCCCTCGGTTTGATGGCCTTTTTTGTAGGTTGGCTGTGGGACCGGAGGAAGGGTGGTGTGAAGATCAATCCGCCGCGAAGCCTGCTCGCTGGAGTGCTCGGTCTAGCAGGCATGCAGGTTGCCGCTTTGCTCTGGTCGGACGATGCAGTTGCAGGTATTCAGTTGCTGAAGAACGAGGGCCCGCTTTTTGCGTTTGTGCTCCTGGCCGCGACTGGGCGGTGGGACCGAGAATGGGCAGCGCAGTGGGTTCCTAGGGTGCTAGGTGGAGCCGTCATGGCTGCATCCGTGGCCATGTGGAGCTACGGCTGGTGGCGGGAAGCACAAGGTGAATTTTTGCGTGCTCGGGACTGGTCCCCATTCGTTTCGCACGTGAGGTTTAGCCTGCTCGTCGCGTGGGCTGCTGGCTGGTGGACCATCCTTGCAATGCGCGGCGAGCTCCGGCTCCTGGCCGTGGTGGTCCTGGTGGCCGTAGGCGGTGCGACGGTAGCCCGAACCGGCTCCGTGACCGGGGCCCTGCTTATACCGTTTGCGGTAGGAGGAGCAGTGTGGATGGAGGTGAAAATCTGGGTTTGGCGGGGTTTGCTGGCCGGAGGAGCGGGAGTTGTGCTGGTGGTGCTGGGTGCAGCTTTGTGGCAGCTTCGGGCGCACTATCCGGACCCCACACTTTTAGAATCCCACAGTTCGCGGGGAGGCGAGTATGTCCATGATTTGGACAAATCGCTGCAAGAAAATGGCACGTTCGTCTGGGTATATGTATGTCCGCAAGAGCTGGACAGTGCATGGATCGCACGCACAAGGAGACCACTCGATGGCACCGATGGCCGCGGCCAAGACCTGCGTACTACCGCCATTCGCCACATAAGTTCACTCGGCCTTCGCAAGGATGCCGACGGGGTTGCGGCTCTCTCTGATGCCTCCATTGCCCAAATTTTCCAAGGAATCCCGACGGTTTCAGAGCTCGAACACCGTGGACTTCGCAGAAGATGGGATGTGCTGGCCTTTGAATGGGCAAACCACCGCGATGGGGGAGATCCTTCGGGAAATTCAGTGGTACAACGCATCGAATTTGCGCGGGCAGCGCTCTGGGTTCTAGTGCGCCATCCTTGGTTCGGGACAGGCACGGGTGATGTGCGTGCTGCCCTGGCTCAGGCCTACAAAGAGGTGAACAGTCCCCTTACGCCAGATTTCCGATTAAGGCCTCATAACCAGTATCTTACTCTTTGGATTGAGGCCGGTCCGATTGCCGTGATGGCATGGCTTCTAGCTTTAGCTCGGGTGTGGAAGACACCCGGAGCATGGACCTCCGCTGCTCGAATTTTTACCCTCCTACTGGCCATATCGTGTTTAACAGAAGACACGCTAGAAACCCAAGCTGGGGCGACATTTGCCGGCGTATTTATAGGTTTTTTCGCCGGAGCAGCAGCAACCGGTCGACCACCGCGTCCACAGGAACCGCCAGCCCGCCCTCCGGAGCCTCTTCCGTGACGGCAATCCAATCCGCCTGCGGTCCGATCGGCCGCCATCGCTCCGGCCAAACCGGAGCCGCCGCCCCGAACACCCCCACACATGGGGTCCCCAACGCGGCAGCTAGATGCAACGGTCCGGTGCTCGAGGCCACAACGGCATCCACACTCCCCAGCAGCGCGATGAGTCCCTGCAGACCGAGTTTGCCCCCGGCATCCACCGCCCCTTCCACCGATCCGATCCGACTCCGGTAGCGCGCCGCCTCTGCCTCCGTCCCGGTAAACACGACGCGCCACCCGTGGGACACCATGCTCACTCCACATGCCACATAGCGGTCTATGCTCCAGTTGTTTGCGCTGCCGTGCGACCCGGGGTGCAGCACCACCGTCGGCCGGTCCGTCGGTCGAAGCTCGGCCGTCAACCCATCCAGCCCCGATCCCACCAGCATCGCGGCTACCTCCCCCGCCCCGGGCCAGCTCGACCCAGGTAACTGCACCCCCGGCTTCACCCACCCAGGCAACAACCGCAATGGCTCAAGAAGACGCAAACTGTGCCACGCCTCGTGCTTCCCGCTGCGCTTGCGCGAATCCCACACCCCGTGGGTTACCGCATGCCACGTATGCCACCTTCGCAGGGTGCCCACCCGCACCGGAACCAGGTCGCGCACGGCAGCACGCACCACCTCCCGATCCGGGAAAGCAAACACCACGACATCGTACCCTCCGAGGTCAGGCACCTGGGTTCCCGGCTCCCAAACCAACGCCTCCCGCACAGCCGGACACGCCTGCACCACCGCCGCTGTGTAGGGACGCACGAGAAAATCTACTTCCACCTCCGGTGCATGCTGCCGAATCCAAACCGCCAGCGGCAAGGTCAGCACCACATCCCCGATCCCATCCGTCCGGGCCACGAGCAGGCGGCGTGCCGGCCGGCCTTCTAGCGCATCCACCCCACTGCCGACCCACCCCACCTTCCGGTACTTGCACCACGTCGCCCAGGCACTCCGCCGGGCAATCGCCCAGCCGGTGGCCCCGTCGCGCCACCCCCCCCGAAGCACCGCATTCTTTACCCACTGAAACCCCGCCCGCACCGGCAATTCCCACGCCTTCGACCGCACCCCGCGACGGACCGCAGCCACCGCGGCGATGTCTGAAAAAAAGTCAATCTGCCGGTAGTGGTCCTCCGCAGTCCCGTAGCTGTAATGCAGCAAGTCCCCCGCAAGCCGCCCTGGCTGCTCGCCGCCGAACAACTCAAAGCGGTCATGCGGGTTCTCCCCGACCCACCTCCCCGCCCCGGCCTTCCACAGCCGCACCTTGCGGTCCGGATACCACCCCCCGTGACGCACCCACGTGCCGCAGTAGTTCGTCAGCCGGTTCACCGCCCATCCACGCCCACCGGACAGCGCGTGCGACCGCCAACCCAACAGCGCATCCCGCAGCTCCACGGAAAGCGCCTCGTCCGCATCGAGGCTCAGCACACACGCCCCACGCGCCTGGTCCGCAGCCCTATTCTTCTGCTCGATGTGGCCTTCAAAGGGGTGGGTGAGTACACGCGCTCCGCATTGCTCTGCGAGGGAAACGGTTGCATCGGTCGAACCCGAATCGACCACGAGCAGCTCGTCCGCCACCCCGGAAAGGCTGTGCAGGCAGCGCTCGATGTTGTGTGCTTCGTTGCGGGTGATGATGACGGCCGAGAGCAACATGTGCGCAAGGTAGCGCCGTAGCTTTGCCCGTATGAATGTGCTCCTTGTAGGAAGCGGCGGTCGCGAGCATGCGCTGGCGTGGAAATTGGCTGGAAGTTCCCTGCTCACCTCCTTGCATATCGCGCCGGGCAATGCCGGGATGGCGGAGCTGGGCACGTGCGCCGCGGACTTGGATCCGGCGGACCACGAGGCGGTCGAGCGCTACGTGCGCCGGTTCGCCATCGGGCTCATCCTCATCGGGCCGGAAGGGCCACTGGTGGCTGGGCTTGCGGACCACCTGCGGGCCATGGGAAAAGGCGCTCCGCTCGTGATCGGTCCAGGAGCCTCTGGTGCTCGGCTGGAGGGGAGCAAGGAATTTGCCAAATCCTTCATGGAACGCCACCGCATCCCCACCGCCCGCTACGGTGCCTTCGGAACCGGCGAGGCGGATGCAGCCTGCGCGTTTCTGTCGGGGTTTCGGCCGCCATATGTACTCAAGGCCGATGGTTTGGCCGCCGGCAAAGGGGTGCTGATCTGCACGGACCGCGCGGAGGCCGAGGAGGAAATCCGGGCGATGCTCGACGGCGACAAATTCGGCGCCGCCGGCCGGCGCATCGTCATCGAAGAATTCCTCGACGGCATCGAACTCAGCGCGTTCTGCATCACCGACGGGAGTTCCTTCCGCCTCCTGCCGTCGGCCAAAGATTACAAACGCATCGGCGACGGCGATACCGGCCCGAACACGGGCGGCATGGGCGCTGTCTCACCCGTGCCCTTTGCCGGCCCCGACTTCGACGACAAGGTCCTCAACCGCGTCATCATCCCGACGGTCAAAGGCCTCGCAAAAGAGGGAATTCCCTACTGCGGCTTCCTTTTCTTCGGGCTCATGAAGGTGGGCAACGATCCGTACGTCATCGAATACAACTGCCGGCTCGGTGACCCCGAATCCGAGGTAATCCTTCCCCGCCTGCGCAGCGACCTGCTCGACCTCTGTGTGGCCACCGCTTCCGGCTTGCTCTCCGAGGTGGACATCGACATCGATCCCCGCGCAGCGGCCACGGTCGTCCTGGCCTCCGAGGGCTACCCGGCGACCCCGGTCACCGGCCGCGAAGTCACCGGCCTAGACGCGGCTCAGGCACTCGACCGATCCCACGTCTTTCATGCCGGCACCCGACTCCACCGCGGCCGTGTGGTCACCTCCGGCGGCCGTGTGTTTGCCTGCACCGGTTGGGGAAACACCTTGCCCGATGCGCTCACTGCCGCCTATTCCGCAGCACACACGGTCTCCTTCGAAGGCAAGTACTGCCGTTCGGACATCGGCCGGGATGTGGTGGAGTGAGGTTGAGGACGCGTGCGGCTTCGCCGCACAGAACGAGAACGAGGGCGAGGTTGGGGTTGAGGTTGGGATTGAGAATCAAACTGAAAACT
>JBMTYE010000034.1:0-10676 GCA_049454255.1 Flavobacteriales bacterium | reverse complement strand
CGGAGACTTGCTCGTGCTGCTCGGCATCTTCGGCACCCTTTGCCCGGCGCCTTGAGTTACCGATTCCCGCCGACGACCACCACGAGCTCACCGCGAGGCTCTACCTCCGCGAAGTGCTGAGCGAGGGAAGCAAGTGGACCGCGGAGCACCTCTTCGTGGAGTTTGGTCAGCTCCCGGCACACGGCCGCGGGACGTTCAGCACCGCAGGCCTCCACCAGTTCATCGAGCAGTTTCCGCAGGCGGTGTGGCGACTCGTACAGCACCACGGTGCGGGGTTCGTCCGCGAGTTCCCGGATGCGGGTGGCCCGGCCTTTTTTGTGCGGTAAAAACCCTTCAAACACAAAGCGATCGCACGGCAGCCCGGACGACACCAGAGCCGGAACGAACGCCGTAGGCCCCGGCAAACACAGCACATCGAGGTCCGCATCGAGCGCCTTCCGGACGAGCAGGTACCCGGGATCAGAAATACCCGGTGTCCCAGCATCCGAGCACAGCGCAAACCGCTTTCCCGCGCGCATTTCCGCAATCAACGCCTCCGCTGCCCGGTGTTCGTTGTGGGCATGAAACGCGCGAAGCGGGGTGGAAATGCCCAGGTGGCGAAGCAAAAAACCGGTCGTCCGGGTGTCCTCGGCGAGGACGACATCCGCTTCGCGAAGCACCTCAACCGCCCGCATCGTGATGTCGCCGAGGTGACCGATGGGGGTAGGAACAAGCACAAGCGCCCGCCCGGCAAACGCGTCCGAGCTCACGGCCGTGTGCGTTCGAACCACTCGAGGAACCGGGCAGGCAGGCTCTGCGGATCGCTCCACCCGAGGCCTTCTCCGCAGCGGGATTTAAGCCATGCGGCGGCCTCCTTTTTGTCGGCCAAACGGTCCATTTCCCCGCACGCCTCCTTGAGCGCCGCCACATCTCCGCCGAACAGGGCGCCGGCGAACCGGATGCGGTCGTTGAGGCCGAGGGAGGAGAAGGAGTGAGGTTGGGGTTGGGGTTGAGGTTGGGGTTGAGGTTGAGGTTGAGGTTGAGGTTGGGGTTGAGGTTGGGGTTGAGGTTGGTGGAGGGCGGTGGCGGCTTCGAAACGCGCTAGGGCGCTGAGCTCATGCACAGCAGCCGTGGCGGCGACCAAGCGGTCGAAATCCTCGGGCCCTGGCTCACTCGTGGTGAAGATTCTCCACACCGTTTCAAGTTCCAACATGGCCTGTCCGAGCGCTTCTGGGACGCTGAAATCGGGATTCCACATCATGGAACGAAGGTAATTTGCAGGAAATGAAAAACGCCGACACGGAGGCAGAGCACCCGGCCGGCGTGGTGGGATTTGGTCAAGTGGTCCCGGTCCGGATGCAATGTAGCGAGAATTCAACTGGTCTTTGTTTTATCACAGTTGATTTAATAGATATGCTATTTTGTCGAAAAAAGCGTCAACGCTGCCGCCGAAACAGTGAGCGGAGCTCGTTCTTTTCCCGTTCGACGGCTCGCGTGCGGTGTGCCTTCGTTGCATCGCGGTCCCACCGGTATGAGAGGTTATCGGAAGGTCCAGTCATCCGGATGAACAGCTTGTTTCCGAGACCATCGTCTTCGACCTCTCCGATGGCATCGTGGCGGATGTTTCGCAAATCCCTGAGAATAAATCCGAAGGAATAATCCACGGTGCCTTCCCAGGTAGAAGTGCCTCCTACGGTGATGTCCATGGCACTCGAACGGATGTCGAGTTCAGGGATGCGTAGGATGCCTCGGTCGAGTGAAAAGGGGGTGGCAAGGTCCGCGAACGTGACGTGACCGAGTTCGCGGGCCAAATACTCCGGGTCGATCAAAGGCGCCATGAGGCGTTCCGAGCGCAAGGCCTCGACCACTTCTTGGAATACCTCGAAGTCATGAAGGGCTCCGTTGCTGAGTGCAAGTGTGCCGGTGATTGTGCTTGAAGCAGGCAAAAAGGTGCCGTCGGAAGTCAAGGCGCAGCGGACGTCCGCGCTGCCGGACAGGCGACCGGACAGGTGCTCGGCGCGGAGCAGGGTTTGGTCAAAATTTTCGAAAGCGGTGAACAGCGGCGTGAGCGCGACTGCGTTCCAGCGCACATTCCCCTCGGCAAGCCAACCCTCCGAACGGGGCCTGAGCGACCCGGCCATGACGGTCGACCCGCCCCACGCATTCCACGTCATTTTGCGCACCATAAGCGTCTCGGACGTCAGTTCGACTTCTGCCCGGAAGCGATCGCCGACGATGCCTCCCCAAGTAAACTCCGCCCCGGCGATGTCCAGGGACATCCGGCAACGTGGAGGCAGGAAGGTGGTTTCGGAAGTTCCCGACGTACCGCCTGCTGCGAGCACGCTGCCATAATCACCTGGTCCGAGGTGGAGTTGAAGGTCCGCATCCCAGGCGTCATCAAGCACCCCGCGCACCCGTCCTGCGCCGCGCACCCGCAGGTCTCCGTAGGCCACGTCAGCCTCTGCGATGGTGAGTAGGCCGCCGTCGAAGGACCCCCGGGCCGTGCAGCGTACGGGCCGCTCGTCCACCTGCAGAGCGACATCCAGCAGCGCCCACTCGCCCTGGGCTTCCAAGACGTCCGATTTCCACGTGATGTCGCCGGCGAAGGTCGCTGTACCTGACGTGGGCATCCGGTCGGGTCCGAGGGGCGGGGGGATGGGCCACCGTTCCCAGGAGCTGAGGTCGAGCGTAGCTTGGCCTTCGAGGGCGGCGGATTCAGGCGTTCCTCGCAAGGCCCCGGCCCAGTGGAGACCTAGGGCGTCGAGCTCGGCCTCGTAGAACGTATAGGTCCAACTTGAGCGGCGGTAATCCGCCACGAGATTTCCGCTGAACTCGCCACCAATACCCTCATTGTCAGAGTTTAATGATTGGAAGTTTGCGGTAGGAAGTGTGGCTTCGAGGTGGACGCTGCCGTCGGGCTCGAGGCGCAGCAATCCCGCAAGTTCCGCGTCCGTTTGCCAGTCCTTCATCGCAGTTCGAAGCGGCATGTACGCAGCGACAATCTTCTGCGTAACGCCTTCGAATTCAAGGGATATAGCCAGCGATTCCTCCCACACGAGCTTGCCGGTGGCCTGTGCTCCTTCGAACCGGATGGCATCCACCCTCCCTTCCCCCTGTCCGCTGGCCCAAACATAGAAACCCGACCCCTCTAGCTCTATCGCCTCCCTCTCGGCCTCCCACCACTGCGCCACCGGCCGCACCGCTGCATCCACGTCGACCTCAACCCGATCTTCTGCAAGCTGCAACGTGGCGTCGGCCTCCTCGATGTCCACCACGGTTCCCGATGCATCCACGCGCACCCGATTCAAAATCAACGACTCCACCGTCAAAGGCGTGGCCGCTGCCTCCGGATCCTCACGCCACACCGCGGTGTTCCACGAACCGTCCGGCTGCTCGCGGAGCCGAATTTCCCCCCGGTCGATACCGATTTCTTCGAGCACATACCGGCCACGGAACAGGCCCCATGCATCGAAGGAAAGGGCAATCCGGTCTGCCCGCAACAACGTATCGCCAGCGGGACCCGATCCGGTCACCTGCACGTCGTGGAGTACGGCGGCGACCCGCGGAAAACCGGCCCACCAACTCACATCGATGGCCCCCACATGATACGGCGTGAGCATGCTACGGTCGAGCTGATTGCGCACCGCCTGCTCGATGACATCGCGGTTGAAGGCAAGCCAAACCACACCGGCAAGCACCAGCCCGAGGAGCCCGCCGCTCGTCCAGGCAACTGCTTTTTTCCACGAAAAGCGGTGCCGGTCAGTGGGAGCGGATGGGTGCATGGTCGAACTTTGGGATATGGACAAGCGCACTTTCTTGAAGCTCACGGGCACGGCGGGAGCCGCGCTGGCAGTTGCCCCCGCTTGGGCATGTGGCCAGGCGCGGGAACTGACGGGAACTGCTGTTGCCTTCGACCCCTTTGTACTCGAGCCGCTGGGCTATGCCTTTGACGCACTCGCTCCTGACATCGATGCGGCAACCGTGGAACTGCATTACACGAAGCACCACGCCGGGTATGTGAAGAACCTCAATGCGGAAGTCGAGAAGCGGGCGGAATTCCATGGCGTCAGCTTAGACCGGGTTTGTGCTCTGGTATCGTCTGCCCCGGGCGATTCGGTCTTGCGGAACAACGCAGGAGGACATTGGAATCATACGCTGTACTGGAAGTTGCTCCGTCCGGGAGGCCCAGCGGCCCCGTCTGAGGCGTTGCGGAAGGCCATCGAGGCGTCGTTTGGTTCCGTAGACAGTATGCTTTCTGCGCTGAGCACTGCGGCGACCAAGGTGTTCGGTAGCGGCTGGGCATGGCTGGTTGCGAAGCCGGACGGAACCCTTGCAATCACCACCACTGCAAACCAGGACAATCCACTCATGGCTAGGGCGCTGGGCGAGGCCGCCACACCCCTCATCGGCATCGACGTGTGGGAGCATGCGTATTACCTCAACTACCGGAACCGCCGTGCGGAATATATCGCGTCGTTTGTGCGGCGCTTGAACTGGGACGAGGTAGAGCGGGCTTGGGGTGCCGCTCACTCCACGCGGTAAACCGTCGTCATCGGAACCGTCCCGCCTTTGAGCACGAGTTTGCGGAAGGCGGCATTGTTCTCGGGGGCAAGGATGTAGGTCTTTTGCTCGCCGGTTCCACTGTTTCCAGCAACACACGCCTCCCCGAGCACGTCTTTCCATACGCCTATGGGACCCTCATCGGCCACAAACCCGTGGACCGTGATGGAGGAACCAGAGCGCCGGAGGAAAAACACCTCCCAGCGTCCGGAGTCTTCTTGCTTTTGGTTGAGGACGAGTCCGTCCCAGAAGCGGCGCAACCGCAAGGATTCGCCGATGGTCAGGGTTTCTCCGTCGCCCGTTGAGGTCAGGGTATTCGGGGTGATGATGAAAGTCTCGCCTTTGTCGTCTTTCCATGTTCCTTGCCAACGGGAAGGGAATGCCGTGAGGTCATTCCGCTTGAGCGGCATGGGCTCGGGGAAGGTGACATCTGTGCAGCCGGTTACGGCGAGGGCGAGCAGGAGCAGGAGGGGGAGGCGCATGGTTAGCAAACGTTTGGACAACAAAAATCTGATGTGATCAAGCCCACATCACGGCGACAATTCCCAAAATCGCACAATACACAGCAAAGCCCGCGAGACGGACGTTGCTCACCAGCCGAATCATCCACGTGCACGCAAACAGCCCGCTGATGTAGGCGGCGATGGCCCCGACGGCATAGGCTCCAGGCGAACTCGTTGAGGTAAGAGGCTCGCTGACCTCGAGCAGATCTTTGACTTCAAGCAGAGTAGCCCCTGCAATGGGAATCAAGGCCATGAGGAAGCTGAAGCGGGCGGCTTCGCTGCGCGGCACGCCCACCCAAAGGGAGGTGGCGATGGTCGATCCGCTGCGGCTGATGCCCGGAAGGATGGCAAAGGCCTGGGCAAGTCCGATGGCCAGAACCTGTCCCACGCGCTTCCTCCACGGGGAGTCCGCCCACGGCCCCGCGGGCACATAGGCCGTCCGGCGGACGTGGATGTCGGTGGCGGCGAGGAGTGCCGCCGTGACGAGCAACGCCATCCCGACCCGGTCAGGCCGGTTGATGAACCCCGCCTCGAGTGCGTCTTTGAACCCGAATCCCACGATGCCAGCAGGTACGGCACTCAGCACCAGCAGCCCCACCATCCCCCGGGCAGCCGGCTCGGCCCGAAGCGATCCCCGCACGAGGTAGAGCACTTCGGAACGAAAGACCGTCAACGTACTCAATGCCGTGGCGGCGTGCACCCAAATGCTGAAACCTAGGTCTGCTTCTTGGGCTCCAAGCACCCACTTGCCGATTTCCAAATGGCCGGAACTGCTGACGGGCAGAAACTCCGTGAGTCCCTGTACCAAGCCCAGTATCAGGGCTTCTAGCAGCGTCACGGGCGCTTCAGCAAGGCATAAAACATCATCCCGTAGCCCGCCAGGACCACGATGGGAGCGATGGTGATACGTCGCGTGCTGAAGATGGCGTCACTGAATACGTCAGGATCTGTGGAGGCCCCGCCCTGCATGAGCAGGTAGCCGACGATCACCGTTACGAGGGAAATCAACATCCACAGGTAGTTCGAACGTCCGAAGGCAAGTCCGGGGACTTTGGTCTCCGTGCGGGTAGGTGTGGTATACGCCATAGTGCGAAAATAGGATGAAGCCGGTCAATGCAGGTCTTCGGCCCGCTTGCGCAGGTACCGGTTGACAGCCACAGCAGTAGAAATCATGCCGATGCTGATGCCCGTGAGGACGAGCACGCCAGCGAGCAGGGCGACACTTTCTGGAACCAGCGTGGTGCCGAGGTTGCCGGCTTGGCGACGGAATACGGCGAGGAGGGTCATGACGATGGCGAAGGCGAGGAGGCCGCTGATGGCACCATAGCCGGCGCCTTGGCTGAGGAACGGGGCCCGGATGGTTCGCGGGTGGGCGCCCACGAGTTGCATGGTCTTGATCGTGAACCGGCGGGCAAACACCGTCAAGCGGATGGTGTTGTTGATGAGGGCGACTGCGACGAGCAGGAAGAGCAAGGCCACGGCTCCAAGCGGAACGTACAACCTCCTAAGTGTGGCCTCGATGGAGCCGAGCAGCTCTTCCTGCCAAACCACGTCTGCCACGGCAGGGATGCTCTGCAACCGCTTGACGAGGATGGCAATGGAATCGCTCGATGCGTGATCAGGATGTACCGTGAGATCGTACACCGGGGGGAGCGGCACGTAGCCGAGGAAATCCACGAACGACTCCCCGAGTCCTTCCTCCAGCTCCCGGCTGGCAGCCTCGGGATCGAGGTAGCGCGCATCCGAGACCGCAGGATCCGTGCGCAACGCCTCCTGAGCCCACGCGAGCGCAGCCGTGTCGGCCTCCACTTCGAAGTACACTTGGACGCGCGCTTCTTGGCGCAGCTGGCGTTCCCACGTGCGTCCGAGCAGTGCCAGCACGGCGATGGTTCCGACCATAACCAGGGTGAGCGTCATGCCCACTGTCGTCGTGATGGCCGTCGTCAGCCGGGATCCGGGCAGTCCGGAGCGTTGAACTTTTGCGCGCATGGTCGGTTGCAAAGATGCGCGGCACCGGCGGCAAATCCATCGGCCGCAGTTTAGAATCGTTCCAGATAACCTACCTTTGCTCCCCCAAACGGGGGATACCATGATCACAGTTTCTGAATCAGCCCGCGACCAGGTCAACCACCTGTTAGCGCAGGACGGCAAGGGCCCGGACGCGTTTGTCCGCGTGGGGGTAAAGGGGGGCGGCTGCTCCGGTTTGATGTATGTGCTTGATTTTGATGACCAAATGCAGGACGGCGACCAGGTCTTCGAGGACAAAGGCGTCCGCATCGTCGTAGACCGGAAGAGTTTTCTCTACCTCATCGGCACCGAACTCCGCTACAGCGGCGGTCTGAATGGGAAGGGCTTCGAGTTCCACAACCCGAACGCGAACCGCACCTGCGGATGCGGCGAGAGTTTTTCACTCTAAACTGGAATGGCATACTCTGGCGACGACGCGCTGCTTGAGGAAGTTACGGGAACACCGTATGCGTACGGCTTCACGACGGATATCGCTTCCGACAAGGTCCCACCCGGACTGAGCGAAGACACGATTCGGGCGATTTCTGCGAAAAAAGAAGAGCCGGAATGGATGCTGGAGTGGCGCCTTGCGGCGTACCGGGCGTGGTGTACGATGGAGGAACCGGAGTGGCCGCATTTGGCGTACGCCCGCCCAGACTACCAGGCCATCAGCTATTACGCCGCCCCGAAGCAAAAGAAGACGCTGAACTCGCTCGATGAAGTCGATCCGGAGCTGCGCAAAACCATGGACAAGCTGGGCATTTCGCTCGAGGAGCAGAAGCGCCTGAGCGGTGTCGCAGTGGATTTCGTGATGGATAGCGTCTCGGTCGCGACGAGTTTCAAGGAAAAACTCGCGGAACTCGGCATCATCTTCTGTCCGATGAGCGAGGCCGTGCGGGAACATCCGGAACTCGTCCGGAAGTACCTCGGTTCGGTGGTCCCGGTGCGCGACAACTTCTTCGCTGCCCTCAACTCCGCCGTGTTTACGGACGGCAGTTTCTGCTACATCCCCTCGGGCGTGCGGTGTCCCATGGAACTGAGCACGTATTTCCGCATCAACGAAGCAGGAACGGGCCAATTCGAGCGGACCCTGGTCATCGCCGATGCCGGCAGCTACGTCAGCTACCTCGAGGGATGCACGGCGCCGCAACGCGATGAAAACCAGTTGCATGCCGCCGTGGTCGAGCTCATCGCCCTCGACGACGCGGAAATCAAATACAGCACAGTCCAAAACTGGTACCCCGGCGACGCCGAAGGCAAAGGCGGCATCTTCAACTTCGTGACGAAGCGCGGCATCTGCCACGACCGCGCGAAAATCAGCTGGACCCAGGTCGAGACAGGCAGCGCCGTCACCTGGAAGTACCCGAGCTGCATCCTCAAGGGAGACGACAGCGTGGGGGCGTTCTACAGCGTTGCGGTCACGAACAACGCGCAGCAGGCGGACACCGGAACGAAGATGGTGCACATCGGCCGCAACACGTCGTCGACCATCATCTCGAAGGGAATCAGCTCCGGCCGCTCCCAAAACAGCTACCGCGGGCTCGTCTCCATCCACCCGTCAGCGGACAACGCGCGCAATTTCTCCCAGTGCGACTCGCTGCTCATGACCAGCACGAGCGGCGCCCATACCTTCCCGTACGTCGAGGTGCGCAACCCCACGGCCCGGGTGGAACACGAGGCCACGACCTCGAAAATCGCTGAAGACCAGCTCTTTTACTGCCTGCAGCGGGGCATCGACGAGGAAAAAGCCATCTCGTTGATTGTGAACGGATATGCAAACGAAGTGCTCAACCAGCTCCCGATGGAGTTTGCGGTAGAAGCGCGGAAACTTTTGGCCATCTCACTCGAAGGAAGCGTAGGATAATGCTGCACATCGATTCTCTTCATGCCTCAGTCGGCGATACGCCGATTCTCAAAGGCCTGACCTTGCATGTTGCACCTGGTGAGGTGCATGCCATCATGGGGCCGAACGGTTCTGGAAAGTCCACCCTTGCGGCTGTTCTCGCGGGACGCGAAGGCTATGAGGTGACTTCGGGGTCGGTGACCTTCGAGGGAGAGGACTTGCTGGAGCGCGATGCCACGGAACGGGCACGTGCCGGGGTTTTCCTGGCCTTCCAGTACCCGGTCGAAATCCCGGGGGTGTCGAACATGAACTTCATGAAGGCCGCGCTCAACGGGAAACGCGAACACCTCGGGCTGCCGCCGGTGGGCGCGACGGAGTTTCTGAAGCTCGTTCAGGAGAAGTCGGCTCTCGTTGGACTCGATGGGAAGCTGCGCAACCGCTCGGTGAATGAGGGATTTTCAGGGGGCGAAAAGAAGCGCAATGAGATCTTCCAAATGGCGCTCCTCGAGCCCCATTTGGCCATCCTCGACGAGACGGACAGCGGCCTCGACATCGATGCGCTGCGCATCGTTGCGGAGGGGGTGAACGCCATGCGCTCCCCCGAGCGCAGCTTCCTCGTCATCACCCACTACCAGCGCCTGCTCGACTACATCGTTCCCGACATCGTTCACGTGCTCATGGACGGCCGGATTGTGCGGACGGGGGGCAAGGAGTTAGCGCTCGAGCTCGAAGAACGGGGCTACGACTGGATCCGCGAAGCAGAACAGGTGTGATGGAAGCGCCGGTAATGTACGCCCCTCCTGCTCCAGCGGCCGTGCAGGCCGCAGGTCTGGCGTGGGCAGCGTCGGTCGGCGCGGGTGCCGATGCAGCGCTGCCGGTTTGGGGAGCTGCTCGGTCGGAAGCCCAGGAAGCTCTCGCCGTGTTGCCTGTGCCCCACCGGCGGCTGGAGCGCTGGAAATACACTCCCGTGCAATCGGTCTTCTCCGGGGCAAAGTCGGATGTTGCGCCGGGTGCGACCGCAGAGGTCGAAGCGGTGCCGGGCCTCGATGCCTACCGGCTGGTGTGGCGCGATGGCGTATTCGATGCGGCCTCGAGCAACCCGCCCGTGGTGGAAGGATGCGTGTGTGTGCCCGTGTCGCGCTGGTCAGGGGAGCAAGTGGATGCCTTCGGAGCACCGGTGCACCGGACGGATTGGATGGCGGCGCTGAATCCGGTGTGTGCGGGCGACGGGGCTATGGTGGTACTCGCGGACGGGCTCAAGCTCGACCGCCCGCTGCTGCTGCACCACATCGCTACCTCTGCCGGGTCGTCGACGCTTTTGCGGCATACCATAAAGTTAGGAGCAGGCGCTGCGGTGAAAGTCGTCGTTTGGACAACGGCCGAGGGCGATGCCGCAGGGTTCCACCAGGTCGTCACTACCGCTGAAGTAGGTCCAGGCGCCCAGCTCGTCGTCGACAAAGCCGTGGACGGCAATGCCCACCTCCACGTGCATGCGCTTGAGGCAGTGGATGTGCATGCAGAAGGGCGGGCGACGCTGACTACGGCGGTATTGCAAGGCGGTTGGGTGCGGTGCGAGCCGCATGTCCGCTTGCTCGGCGCCGGTGCGCACGCGACGTTGAACGGCATTTCGCTGCCCGGGTCGAACGAACGCCACGATGCGTACACGACCATCGACCACGTGGTGGCCGACTGCACGAGCTCCGAAACCTACCGGTCTGCGGTGCATGGCGGCGGGGTGAACACCTTCAATGGCAAGGTGTTCGTGCGGCTTGACGCCCAAAAAA
>JBMTYE010000033.1:0-10896 GCA_049454255.1 Flavobacteriales bacterium | reverse complement strand
CTACCTGTCACAACGACGCGGGCCGGCTCGAGCGACGTAAACCGGACCGTATCCCCCAAATCATACGCCATCAGTCCCGCCGTCGTCGTCAGCACCACCGCGTAGTTCACGTCCAGCCGCACCTCGCCGACGGTCAACCTCGGCCGGTCCACGTCGAAGTACCGGTCCGCCGGGATGAACTCGAAGTGGATCCCGTCCGCGACATTCAGCAGCATCCCGTCTGCCTCGCGCGCATCCTGGAACGCCAGAAAGCCCTCCGAAGCCGGATACAGCTCCACCGCCGGCACCTCACCCCCGACGAGTGCCCGAAACCGCTCGCGGTACGGCTCGAACGCCACTCCGCCGAACACAAACAGCGAGAAGTTCGGGAAGACCTGCTTCACGTTTGCCGCCCCCGTGTGTGCGAGCAGGCGTTCGTAGTACATCTGCACCCACGAGGGAATGCCGCTGATCAGGCGCAGGTCCGCCCGCGCCGTTTCCCGGACGATGGCCTCAACCTTCTCTTCCCAATCCGCAATGCAATTCGTCTCCCACGTGGGCATGCGGTTGCGCTGCAGCACTTGCGGCACGTGGTGCGCTACGATGCCGCTGAGCCGACCGACCGGAATGCCGCCCGGCGTGCGCCCGAGTTCCGGCGAGCCCTGCAGAAAAATCATGCGTCCGTCGACGAAGCGCGCATCACCCGTCTCCGCGATGTAGGCGAGCAAGGCGTTCCGGGCGGAGCCGATGTGGTTCGGCATCGACTCCCGCGTCAGCGGAATGTACTTCGCCCCGCTCGTCGTGCCACTCGTCTTGCAGAAGTACATCGGCCGCCCGGGCCAAACCACATCCGCCTCCCCCGCCACGGCCCGGTCAATCCACGGCTTCAGGCCCTCGTAATCCCGCACCGGCACCGCCTGCTGAAACGCCTCCACCCCCATCCCCTGCTCGAGCCCGTGTTCCCGGCCGAACGCCGTCCGCGCTCCAGACGCGACGATGCGCTCGAACTCCTTGCGCTGGGCCGCCACCGGGTCCGCCACCGCCGACCGCAGCCCCCGCATCGTCCACCGCGCAAACGGCACGGCCAAACTCGCTTTCCATCCCATGGTGCGCGAAGGTACACGCCAGTCCACCATCCCCCCGAACACAAAACGGGCGACCCCCTCAGCAGGAGCCGCCCGTCTCGCAGGTGTGTCGTGGATTACCGGACCACCATTTTCTTCGTCATGCGCATGCCGTCCGCCACAAGCGTGTAGCTGTAGATGCCGGCTTGCAGTGCAGACACGTCGAAGGCCGTGCTGTGCTCACCCGCGGGCAAGCGACCGGCTTCGATAGACTGAATGAGTCGGCCCTGGAGGTCGCGCAATTCCACCGCCACCGTGCGGGGTTGAGCGAGCTCGAAGCGAATCGTTGTGGTGCCGTCCGCGGGGTTCGGGACGTTTTGGTGCAGCAACATGCCGTTCATACCAGCGATTTCATCCACCGCAACGCGCTGCGAGAGGATAAGGCGCACGGCCGGGGTGGCTGTTTGTGAGGTGAACCAAACAAAGTCGCCTGAACCGGCCTGCTCGTAGGCTCCGGTAGAGTTGTCCGTGTCGCTGTTCGCGTTGCCGAGCACCGTAAGCTCTGCAGCATTCTCAAATTCCACGATGACCCCTGCGAAGTAGAAGAAATCCGTGGTCAGTTCAATCGGATCCTCGAAGGGCAAGTACACGTACTCGCTCGTAGCCACCGAGTTCGGGGTCCACGCATCGTCGTACTGCCAGAACGTGCTCTCGAAGGGGCTATCCGTCAAGCCCACCGCCGGATCGAGGGAGTACAGGCGGGTCTCGAATTCGATGTCACCACCGCCCGAGTTAGGTCCGAACCGGACGGTCATGCCGTACGCCATGGAGCCCTCGTTCGCCATGGTGTAGTAGTTGCCGTAGCCGCAGGGGTTGAAAAGGCCAGCAACGTCGCTGTCTTGCGGGCGGAATTCAACGTTGAGCGCCGTTTCGTCGTCGTGGCCGTATTCGTCCGTGCTGTACACGATGGACTTCTCGAGCACGTTGTCGTTCGGAGTTTCATCCGCATTCGCAGAAGCTATCGTGGCACGCAGCAGATACTCGCCCACTTCCGTCGGCACCCATCCGGTCGGGATATAAATCGTATCCTGCGGGTTCGACGGGCAGTTCACAGCATTTGCGAAGCTGGACACGGTGCCGAGATTTTCGACAGTCGTGCTAAGTACTGCACCGGTAGCGTCCAAAATCTCCACGGTGATGGTTGTTTCGTCTTGGTTCGCGTTGCCGCTGTTGCGGTACAGTACCCCGGCTAACAATCCGCCATCCGCTGCCGTGGAGGCCTGCTCGAGCGGGGTGACGCGGTATTCGAAGATGTTGTAGACATCGCCGTTCGTCAACTGAACCACCGATAGGTCGTTTTCGACCGGGTTCTGGGACACGATGACATCGTCGATGCCCCAGTAATAGTGGCTGTAGCCGTCGCCGGTTTCCGGAGCCTGCAGGTAAGAAAACCGGATCTTCACCTCCGAAGAGCCAGCAGCGACACACGACACGTCCACAGACGTGGTGAGTGGGTTTGCTGAGGCCGTGTTTGCGGACTCGATAAACGTGCCATGGCCCTCGAACGTCGTCCAGGTCAGTCCTCCGTCCCCGGAAACTTCGAGGAAGATGGGGGCAAAGGGATAGCAGCAGTATCGGAAGTACTGCTCCCAGGTGACAATCACCGAGGCGGCGTTTGTCAAATCCATCGTCGGAGAAGTGAGGCTGCCTTCGGTGTTCTCATACCCGTCAGAAATCGGGGTGTTGAAGTAGTCGCAGTCGAAAATCATCCAGCCGTCTGCATCCGAAGAGGAGTTTAACGACGGGATGTTCGTCGAAAACTCTCCCGCTGGTGGCTCGACACCTGAAGCGGTGCCGTCGGCATAGAAGCCGTCCCCAGCCGCATCGACGTATTGCCAAATCAAGCCGTTGCCCGTATCCTCCGCTTCCCACGGCCCGAAGCCATTGTTTCCTGCGAAGCCGTTTGCAAAGTTCTCGTAAAACAAAACAGAGCCTCCACGCGAAGCGACCACCTCGTGTGCAGAGACCGTAGGTTCTGTGCGCAGCGGCAGATCAATGGAGGACAGGGGTGCCGGGCGCCGAGCGAAGTCGTGGCGTTCCGTCAGGCGTTGGCCCCACGCGGAGCCCGCAAGCAGCATTCCGGCAAAGGCGATGTACAGGTGCTTCATGGAATTCAGTGTGTTCAGGGCGGGAAATTACGCACACCTCGCGTTTTCCCTCCACAAAAAAAGGGGCCCCGTCTCCGGAGCCCCTTGTGCATTTCGTGTCAGAGCGCTTACCGCACTGAGAGGCGCTGGGTCGACGGCTGGCCGTTCACGTACACCGTGCAGGTGTAGATGCCGGCGCCGAAGTCCGCGAGCGCGATTTCGCTGCTGTGGTAGCCCGCCGCAAGGGTACCGCGGTCGAGCTGGAACACCTCCTTGCCCGTGATGTCGCGCACCGCGATGACCACGTCGGCCACTTGGTCGAGGCGGAACTGGATGCGGGTAGCATCTGCCGTCGGGTTCGGGAAGGCCGGGAATACCTCGAAGCCCTGGTTTGCCGTGCGCTCAGCGACGGAGTTCACCGCGTTCGGGTTCAGGTTGAGGCGGACCATAGGGGTCTCGTTCGTGTAGTACCAGTCGTATGCGCCGCCCGAGCCGAACGGACCGTAGACGAAGCTCGTCTGGTCTTGGGTGTACTTGCTCTCCCAGATCTGGACGTTTGAACCGCCGTAGTGCTCGAAGCCTGCACCGATGAGGTCGCCTGCTGCTGCGGTGTACGGCTCCTCGAGGACGAGGGTGTACCACAGGACTTCCGTCTCCGTGCCGTCGTTCGTGCTGGCATCCACGAGGTCAAGTTCTGCCGAGCTCACGAGCAAACCGCCGTACTGCTCGACGAGGAAGTTCGCATCCGCACCGTCGAAGAGGTGGGCGATGATGGGCGTACCGTTCTCTGAGCCTTCTGCGATGGCCACGTCGATGGCGTACACCGTGATGTCGTTGAAGACCTGGAAGGGGTTGCAGGCGATGAAGTCGTCCGTGCCGTCGCCGGGGAAGAGGCCGAGCATTTGGCCGTTGTCGCGGCCGAAGTGGAGGTCAGACACTTCGACAGACGCAGAAGCACTGTTGTTGCCCGGGTTCTCGTCTTCGAAGTCCGTCGCGACAGCGGCTGCCAAATCATATGTGCCCACACCGCCGAGTGAGTACGTCACGCGCAGGGTATCGCTGCCCTGGTAACCGAGGGTCACCGCAGAAGAGGTGCCCGCATCCGCGCCGTTCACCGTCAGCGCCATGGCCGTGCCCGTCTGGTCCTGGTAACCTACGTTGTACACCTTCGCAGCGTAATCGAGGTCGATGACCTGGCTCTCCGCCCACACGCCGTACTCGTAGATTCCAGATGTTTCGTAGTCCGTGTATGACGTGTAGGTGTCGATACGCACGTCGTTTGCCGGCGTCTCGTATACCGTGATGTCGTCGATTTCCCAGCTGTAGCCCCACGTGCCGACCCACCGGAAACGGATCCACACCGTGCTCTGGCCACCGGCTGCGCCCGTGATGTCAAATTCTGCGATTTGGGGGTTCGTGGTCTCGTCTGACGTTTCGAACGACGGGAAGACCTCCCAACGGGCCTGAACCGGACCATCGCCGTAATCCACAAAGCCATCCGCCTCAGACACGGTGGTGACGTCCGGCCAGGTGACGCCGTCGCGCGACACCTCCACGAGGCACTTCTCGCTGTCGTCCGATGAACCATTATCCCAGCAGCGGTAGCGTGTCTGGAAGGAAATACTTACGTACGGGAACGCGCTGCAGTCGATGGCGTTCGCGGTTTGAAACCACGCATTTTCGATCCACGATGCGCTGTAGTTCGCATCCGCTCCGAAGAGGTCCGAATCGATGATAATCCAGCCGTCGTTCGCCGTCGTCGAGTTCAAGTCGCTCGCCGCAGAACCGTCGCCCGTTCCGCCTGCCCACTGGTTGTAGGGGCCGGTCGGGCCTTCGTCCGTACACTCGAAGTTGATGTCAATGCCCTCCCACGGCTGGTTCGCTTGGTCAGCGGCGTTGTCGAATACCCAGTCGCTGCAGTTCGCCGTAGAGCAAGTGTTGGACCAAATTTCAACGCGGTTCGACCCGGCTGCTGCAGGGGTTTCCACGGCAGATACGCGGCGGAGTTGCGCGTCTTTCATCGGTGCGACCGGCTGACGGCCCTGTGCCGCCACTCCAGATGCCAGACCCACCGCAATTGCGGCAAAGTACAGGTGCTTCATAGGAAGGGAATTAAGGTTTATTGTGCGGCAAATATAGAATACCACTTGCCTCCCTTCCCGAAACGATCGCGTGGGTTCCACACGAGCCCGCGTGGAAAACCTCAGGCCTCCTGCACCTCGGCGTACGCCGCGAGCGGCGGGCAAGTGCACACGAGATTTCGGTCCCCGTACGCATTGTCCACCCGAGCCACCGAGGACCAAAACTTGCGCGCGCGCAACCCGCTCACCGGGAAGACCGCCTGCTCGCGCGAGTACGGATGCGACCAGGTCGACGCACAGGCTTCCTCCGCGGTGTGGGGAGCCATGGTCACGGGGTTGTCCAGGCGATCAGCACGACCTTCCTCGATGGCCCGGATTTCTTCGCGGATGGCGAGCATCGCCTCGGCGAACCGATCCAACTCCTCCAGGGATTCGCTCTCCGTCGGTTCCACCATCAGGGTCCCGGCGACCGGCCACGACACGGTGGGAGCATGGAATCCATAGTCGATGAGGCGTTTGGCAATGTCCATCACCTCTATGCCGGCGGACTGCTTGAAGCCACGGCAATCGAGGATCATTTCATGAGCCACCGTTCCGTGGGTTCCGCGGTACAAGATGGGGTAGGCCCCCTCAAGGCGAGCCCGCAGGTAGTTAGCGCTCAAGATGGCGACCTCGGTGGCTTCACGCAACCCCTTCTCCCCCAGCATCTTGATGTAGCCGTACGGGATGAGGTCGATGAGCGCACTGCCGAACGGCGCCGAGCTGATGGCGTGGATGGGCCGGTCACCGCCGGTGGCCTGCACCACATGACCCGGCAGGAACGGCACGAGATGAGCCGCAACGCCGATGGGGCCCACGCCCGGTCCACCACCGCCGTGGGGGATGGCAAAGGTCTTGTGCAAGTTGAGGTGGCACACGTCTGCGCCGATGAGTCCCGGACTGGTCAACCCCACCTGGGCATTCATGTTCGCGCCGTCCATATACACCTGGCCACCGAACAGGTGCACGAGGCGGATGATCTCCTGCACGCCCTCCTCAAACACCCCGTGGGTCGAGGGATAGGTAAGCATGAGCGCCCCTAACTCGGCTGCATGCGCCTCCGCCTTCTCGCGCAAATCCGACAAGTCGACATTGCCCTCCGCATCGCATTCCACCACCACGACCCGCATGCCAGCCATTACCGCACTGGCGGGATTCGTTCCGTGCGCACTCGATGGAATCAAGCACACATCGCGGTGGTCTTCACTACGGGACGCGTGGTAGGCGCGGATGACCATCAGGCCAGCAAATTCGCCCTGAGCGCCCGAGTTTGGCTGCAGCGAAACGCCAGCAAACCCCGTGACTTCCGCCAAATCTTTGCACAGCGCATCGAGCATTTCCCGCGTGCCCTCAGCTTGGTCCGGCGGACAGAACGGATGCAAATCGCTGAATTCCGGCCATGTAATAGGAGTCAACTCGGTCGCGGCATTCAACTTCATGGTGCATGACCCCAGCGGAATCATGGCATGAGTGAGCGACAAGTCCTTGTTTTCCAGATGCTTGATGTACCGCATCATTTCCATCTCGGAATGGTAGCGGTTGAACACCGGGTGCGCGAGGTAGTCCACCTCGCGCCAAAGCGAGCCCAAGAATGCCTCGTCCGCACTGTGGCCTTGCACCGGTGACACCCCGAATAGGGTGCACAAATCACTGAGGTCAGCCGAGGTTGTACGTTCGTTGAAGGCCACACCGACGTGGTATCCGTCGTCCTCGTAGCGCAGGTTGATGCCGAGCGCCTCGGCACGGGCCCGAAGCGCAGCGACCCCGTCCGGCCCCTCTTCCACCCGGATGCGCAGTGTATCGAAGTAGCGCGGGTTCACCTGTACGAACGCCGTGCTTGCGCGCAGGGCTCCGTCGAGCGTGCGGGCCGCCCCGTGAATGCGCTCTGCGATGGCCCGGATGCCCGCCGGTCCATGCCACACCGCATACATCGATGCCATGACGGCGAGGAGGCTTTGGGCCGTGCAGATGTTCGACGTGGCCTTGTCGCGGCGGATGTGCTGTTCGCGGGTCTGCAACGCCATCCGGAGGGCCGGTGCGCCGAGGCGGTCCTTCGACACACCGATGATCCGGCCCGGGAAGTTCCGCTTGTACGCTTCCCGCGCGGCGAAGAAGGCCGCATGCGGGCCGCCGTATCCCATGGGCACCCCGAACCGCTGTGAGCTGCCTACCGCCACGTCGGCGCCGAGGGCGCCGGGCGACTTGAGGAGGGCCAGCGCCATAGGGTCGGTGGCGACGATCGTTTGGATCGCGCGGGCGCGGAGGGCTGAAATCAAGTCCGTCACATCTTCTGCGGTTCCGTCCGCATCGGGCACCTGGAGAAGCGCCCCGAACACCCCGTCACACAGGTCCTCCCACGCCCTGCGCGGAGCGACCACCACCTCCACCCCGATGTACTTCGCCCGCGTCCGCACCACGTCGAGCGTCTGCGGCCACACCTTTTCGTCCACCAGGAAGCGCACGCTGCCCGCGCGCTCCACCTCCTTCGGCCGGCAGGCGTACACCATCGCCATCGCCTCCGCTGCGGCCGTGCCTTCGTCGAGCAGCGACGCGTTCGCCACGTCCATGCCGGTCAGGTCGCAGACGAGGGTTTGGAAGTTGAGAAGCGCCTCGAGCCGGCCCTGCGCAATCTCCGCCTGGTAGGGCGTGTAGGCCGTGTACCACCCCGGATTCTCCAGCACATTCCGGCGGATGACAGACGGCACCTCGACCGGGTGATAACCCATGCCGATGAAGGTCCGCAGCACCCGGTTTTTGCTGGCGATGCCCCGCACGTGTTCGAGGTAGGCCGCCTCGGTCATGGCCGGGGCGAGAGCCATGCGTTCGCGCAGCCGGATGCTCGCAGGAACCGTCAAATCAATCAGTTCCGAAACGGACTGAACTCCGATGGTCCGAAGCATTTCCGTGTGGTCCGCGGTGCGCGGGCCGTTGTGGCGCGTGGCGAAGCTCGAGTGCTGCATGGTAGGGCCGGTTTTTCAGTGGGCCAAAGATACGCCCTCCTCACCCCGCGACGTCGTAGTTTCGGCGGCATGAAGGACGCCGTCAACACGGCCCTCGGCCTCGCCAAATGGCCCCTCGCCCTCTGCTCGGCCGCGGCCCTCCCGTGGCTGGCGCTGGCGTCCTGGCGGGCGCTGGGGCCGGCGCTGGTGTGGGAGGCGTGGCCTGTTTGGGCGGCAGGCGCGGCAGGCGCGGCCGCTGGTGGCTTCTTCTGGACCCGCACCTCTGTCGGACGCTTCCTCTCCACGATGGAGCACGAGCTCGTCCACGTGCTATTCGCGTGGCTAACCTTCCATCGCGTGCAAGGCCTGCGCGCCGGGGCCGACGGCAACGGGGTCGCAACGTTCGAAGGCCCCGGTAACTGGCTGATTTTCTTGACGCCGTACTTCACGCCGCTCCTGTGGCTCGCCTGCTGCGTGGGGGTGGCTGCGGCCGGGCTCTCCCCCACCACCGCACAGCTGGTCCTCGCCGCCCTTCTCGGGGGCGAAATGGCCTCCTCTGCCCGCGAAATCCACCCGGCCCAACCCGACTTCAAAGCCGCCCACCGCCTCTTCTCCGCCCTCTTCCTCCCCACCGCCCTCCTTTGCGTCTTCGGCGCCTGCTGGGCCTACGTCGCCCACGGCTCCCCCTCCGCCGCCTCACACCACCTCCTCAACCTCGCCTCGACGGCGTACGAAGGGGTGAAGGGGTGGGTGGAGGGTGAGGTTGGAGGTTGAGGACGGGCGCGGCTGCGCCGCGCAGAACGAGAACGAGGTTGAGGTTGAGGTTCTGGACTCACTTCTTCATGCGGGTCTTCATCAGACCCCAAAGCATGCGTGACACCTCGGCTCCAGCGGCATGCAGCTCATCGGCCGTGGTTCGGGGGATGCGGCCTTCCGCCACGAGCACGTCCATGCCGGCCAGGGCCTCGGCGACCGATCCACGGACGGTGGAATAGAACTTGAGTTGCTCGGCGGGATAAACGGATTTGTGGCCTTAGGCGAGGTTGAGGTGCGCGCTGAGGGCTGCGTTTTGGATTTGGCTGAGAATGAAGCGGTCACTGTAGGCGGACCGGGCCACGGCCCGCATGCGCAAGGTCCACTGGAAGGTCTTTTCTGCGAGCGCCAAACCACGCTCCTTCTGCTGTATTTCCATGCATTAATTTACACACAACCAGCGAAATAACCCGAATTTTCACGCATTACTTATCCACATTCCCGCCAGTCCTCCGATCCCAACCTCCAACCTGCGCGGCGCAGCCGCGCCCGTCCTCAACCTCCCCCTCAACCTCCCCCTCAACCTCAACCTCTCTCCGCAACCCGTATGCCCTTCTCCGTGTGGTGGACGGTGCAGGTGGCGTGGGTGGGGTCGTGCTCGAGGAAGAGGAGCCACTGTTCGTCGGCGGCTAAGGTGAGGAGGAGGTCTTTGTCCTCGAGGGTGAGGAGGGGGCGGGTGTCGTAGCCCATGACCCAAGCGGCGGGGACGTGGCCGGCGGAGGGGAGGAGGTCGGCCATGAAGGCGAGGCGGGTGCCGGAGGGGTGGGGGAGGACGGGGATCATTTGGCTTTCCGTGTGGCCGTCGGCGAAAAAGATGTCGAGGCCGGGGAACCGGTCGCCCAGCGCATCGCGGGTCCAGCGTCCGTCGCGGGGGATGAAGGAAAGCTGGCCACTTTCCTCCAGCGGAAGGATGTTTTCAGCGAGGAACGAGGCCTTTTCGCGGGCGTTCGGGCGGATGGCCCAGTCCCAGTGGCGTGCGCAGCTGTGGAAGCGGGCGTTCGGGAACGACGGGACGAGCAGGCCGTCGGGCCGCCGGACGACTGCGCCGCCCACGTGGTCGAAGTGGAGGTGGGTGAGCAGGACGTCGGTGATGTCTGCGCGGGTCAGGCCGAGGCGCGCGAGCTCGGAGTCGAGCGTGGTGGTGCCGTGCGGGTGGTAGTGGCTGAAGAATTTGGCATCCTGCTTGTCGCCTAACCCTGTGTCGATCAGCAAGATATTCTTGCCGTGGATGACCAGCAAACAGCGCATGGCCCAGGTGCAGAGGTTGCGCTCGTCGGGCGGGTTGACGGTTTGCCAAAGCGACTTCGGCACCACGCCGAACATCGCGCCGCCGTCCAGTTTAAAGTACCCCGTCAGGATGGTGTGGAACTCCATGGCCCGAAGGTAACGGGTGCGCTACCTTCGGGAGGTGAGCAGCGCGCGCTTCCTCTCGGTCTTGTGGGCGGTGGTCGGCATGGCTGCCGCAGGACTGCTGGTTCCGGGGCGGGCACAGGTGTGCGGTTGGGGCGACTACTATTCGGTGCTGGCGGTGGAATGGGTGCATCCGGTGACGGGCAAACCCGTGCGGGGGGTGGATGCGGTGGTGTGCGACGCCGAAGGCCGTACGCAGGCTCGGGCAGAGGTGAAGGTGCGGCGCAAGGAACTTCCGGGGCTGGGCAGGCGGAAGTCGGCGCTGGTGCGGACCGATCTGGCAAAGAAGGGGGCCTATTTTCGGTTGGTCCACCGGGGGGATACGCTGCTGTATCCGGTTCCGGTGGGTGAACTGGTGCACGTGTGCCATTCCGGGTTTCTGGACCGGCGCGACCGGTGGAAACCGACGGACCACCGGCCGCGA
>JBMTYE010000032.1:0-10968 GCA_049454255.1 Flavobacteriales bacterium | reverse complement strand
GCAGACCTACGCATTACGAATGCGTCGCTCTACCAACTGAGCTATATCGGCAAAAGCGTGGGCAAAGATACGGATTCCCTTTTCTGAAGGTTTCAGCTCCGCTTAAAATTCTCTCTGGAAGTGGCTGGTTCCTCGGTAAGCAGGGACCAAATGGTTCGTGCACGGGTCGCTCCTTCCGCGTCCGCATGGCCCTCGAGGTAGGCGATGAGTGCCTCTGTCTGTTCGCGTCCATGGTGGACTTGGCGGAGCAGGGCATTGATGGATTTGCGCCGGTCATCGCGCTCCAAGGCTTCCTTCCGCGCGGTGTGGATGATGCGCCGAAGTTCCCGGGGTTCCCAGGGCTTTTCGAGGTACCAATCCACGTGTCCCGCGTTCACGGCCTCCTTCAACAGGTCGAGGGTGCCGTACGCCGTAATCATGACACGAACCACATCGGGGAATTCCTTCACGGCCGCACTCAGGATGTCTAATCCAGTGCCTTCCGGCATTTTGTGGTCGGTCACTAACATATCTACCGGTTCATTGCCGAGCTGGTAGAGAGCTTCGTGTAAGTTGTTTGCCACCAAAATCCGGGCGTCTTTGCGAAACTCCGCCACGAAGGCCCGGAGGTTGTGGACCTCGTCATCGACGTACAGCACCGTGTAGCGCGGGTCGTCGAGAGGGTACTCGGGAAAATACATGGCAAACGTGCAGGTGGGGAAATGTAGGTCAAACCCACGAAACCTACCGCACGGTTGATCCTGGAATAGGCGTTTCTTCCGGCGTCACAAACCGCAGGGTGCCTTCCGGTGTTTCGGCCAGCAGGACCATGCCACGGCTTTCGATGCCCCGGATGGTCCGCGGAGCAAGGTTTGCTAGAAGCAGCACGTCCCGTCCGACCACCTCCTCGGGGGCAAAATGCTCGGCGATACCGCTCAACACCGTGCGCGTATCGAGGCCGGTATCGAGGGTCAGTTGCAGCAGTTTGTCTGCCTTCGGCACTTTTTCGCAGGCCAAAACCCGCGCAACCCGCAAGTCGAGCGCCGCAAACGTATCGTACGCAATCTCAGGCTTCAGGGCGGGAAGGGTGGGCGGAGCGGCAGCTCCGGCGGCGGGCTGCGGGGTGCCGAGTTGGGCGCGTTGGGTGTCCACGGTGGCGTCGTCGATTTTAGGGAACAGGATGGGAAGGTCTCCGAGGGGGGTGCCGGGCTGGGCGAGGTCCGGGCCGGCGTCGGCCCAGCGGCGCCCGGTCACGCCGAAGGCATGGGCGAGCCGGTCCGCGGTGGTGGGGAGGAACGGGGCAAGGAGGACGGCGCAGTTTGCCGCGACCTGGGCGCACCCGTGGAGGATGGCGGCGGCGCGCGCGGGGTCGGTCTTTGCGACCTTCCATGGCTCTTCGTCCGTGATGTAGCGGTTGCCGGCCCGTGCGACGTCGAGGGCCGCCGCCAGCGCCTCGCGGTACCGGTGCCGCTCGATGAGGGCGCCGATCCTGGCGGGGGCGGTGGCGAGCTCGTCCCGCAGCGCCAGGTCCGCGGCGGTGGGGTGAGCGGGAGGGCTGGGGATGGCGCCGTCGGTGAATTTGGCCGCGAGCACATGCACGCGGTTGACGAAGTTGCCGAGAATGTCGGCGAGTTCGTTGTTTACGCGCTCGCGGAACTCCACCCACGTAAACTCACTGTCCTTCTGCTCGGGCATCAGGGCCGCCAGCGTGTAGCGGAGCTCATCCGTACGGCCCGGAAAATCACGGAGGTAGTCGTTCACCCAGACCGCCCAGTTGCGCGACGTCGAAATTTTGTCGCCCTCGAGGTTCATGAAGGCATTCGCCGGCACGTTCACCGGCAGGTTGTAGCCGCCGTGCTCGCGGAGCAGAATCGGGAAAATGAGGCAGTGAAAGACGATGTTGTCCTTGCCGATGAAGTGGATGAGGTCGGCTTCCGCGCTCTGCCAAAACTCGCGCCAATCCCGCCCGTTCTGCTCGCACCACTCCATCGTCGCCGTGATGTACCCGATGGGCGCATCCAGCCAAACGTACAGCACCTTCCCCTCCGCCCCCTCGACCGGCACCGGTACCCCCCAATCGAGGTCGCGTGTCATCGCCCGGCTTTCCAGTCCGCCATCGATCCAGCTCCGGCACTGGCCCAGCACATGGGCTTTCCACGTCGCCGGGTCGTGGTGGACTTTGCCGTCGAGCATGCCCTTCTCGATGTAGTCGCGCAGCCAGTCTGCGTGGTCCCCCATGGGCAGGTACCACAGCGTGGTGTCCCGCAGTTCTGGGGTAGAGCCGCTGAGGGTCGACTTCGGGTCGATGAGGTCGGTCGGGCTGAGCGCGGAGCCGCATTTTTCGCATTGGTCGCCGTACGCGCCCGCTTCGCTGCACTTCGGACAGGTGCCCGTGATGTAGCGGTCGGCCAGGAAAGCTCCTGCCACGGGGTCGTAAAACTGCGCCTCCGTCCGCACCTCGAAGCTCCCCTTGTCCAGCAGCGTGCGGAAAAAGTCCTGGGCGACGTGGTGGTGTTTGGGGCTACTCGTCCGGCTGTAGTGGTCGAACGAAATCCCTAAGCCCGCGAACGCCTCCTGCATTTCCACATGGTACCGGTCCACGATTTCGCGCGGCGTCACCCCGTCCTTTTTCGCCCGCAACGTAATCGCCGCGCCGTGCTCGTCCGAGCCGCAGATCCACAGCACATCGCGGCCGCAGCTCCGCAGGTAGCGCGCGTGGATGTCGGCCGGCAGGTACGCCCCGGCGATGTGACCGATGTGGATGGGCCCGTTCGCGTAAGGAAGGGCCGAGGTCATCATCACGCGGCGTGGGGGAGGTGCGCTTTCCATGTGGGCCAAATTTCGAACGAACTTTCCCACGTGGAGCACATTTCTTTTCCCCAGCCTCCGCAGCAGATGCGGTTGCCTCGCCCCCTGGTTCCCGGCGATGCCATCGCCCTCGTGACGCCCTCGCGCTTCGCCGACGATGCGGTGTGGGAAGCCGCCGCCGCCGCAGTCACCGCCGCGGGCTTTCGTCCCGTCTTCCCGCCTTCCACCGACCGCCCCCGCGACGGCTCGCTCGGCGGCACCGATGCAGAACGCGCTGCCGCCCTGAATCGCGCCTTTCGCGACCCGGACATCCGGGCGGTTTGGGCGCTCCGCGGCGGCTACGGCGCCGCGCGCCTCCTGCCCCTCCTCGAATCCGACCCCTTCATCGCTGACCCCACCTGGATCATCGGCTTCAGCGACATCACCGCCCTGCACGCCTGGGCAGCGCACCACGGTGCCGGCGCCCTCCACGCACCCGTGGCCTTGACCCTCGACCGCATCCCCTCCGCCGACCGCGCCGCCCTTTGGCACACCCTCCAAACCCCTACCTCCAACTCCAACTCAAACTCCAACTCAAACTCCATCTGCGGCGGCAACCTCAGCGTCCTCTACAGCCTCCTCGGGACACCGTGGTTCCCGAAGGTGGATGGGCAGTGGTTATTCTTCGAGGATTTGGACGAGTACATGTACCACCTGGACCGGATGTTTTTAGCGTTTCGGCTTGCCGGGGTATTTGACCGGATTGCGGGACTTGCGCTCGGAGGATTTACCGAGTTGCACGACCACGAGGTGCCGTTCGGGCGGGATCTGGCGGGCATCGTGCGGGACCACGTTCCCGCAGGGGTGCCGGTGGTGTGGGGAGTGCCTGTGGGACACGGCGACCGCAATGCGCCGCTTGTGCTCGGTGCGCCGTGGGACCCGGAGACCTACCTTCGCACGCATGGAGACGCACGTTGACATAGCTTATGCCCCGTTTCAGGTGCATTTGAAAGAAGAGCTGGCTGCGATCGAAGCCGCTGGCTTGTACAAGCGCGAACGCATCATCGCCTCACCTCAAGGGGCTGAAATCGTTCTGGAAGACGGCCGACGTGTGCTCAATTTTTGTGCAAACAACTACCTCGGACTCAGCAGCCATCCGCGGGTGGTGGAAGCGGCCAAACGGGCCATCGACACCCACGGATTTGGTATGTCGAGCGTACGCTTCATCTGCGGTACCCAGGACATCCACCGGGAACTTGAGCACACCATCGCTGCGTTCCACGGGACAGACGACACCATCCTGTACGCAGCGGCCTTCGATGCAAACGGCGGGGTGTTCGAGCCGCTGCTCGGCGAGCATGACGCCATCATTTCGGATGCGCTGAACCATGCATCGATCATCGACGGGGTGCGGCTGTGCAAGGCCGCGCGGTACCGGTATGCAAACGATGACATGGAGGATTTGGAGCGGCAGCTGCAGGCTGCACGCGCAGCCGGCCACCGCTTCATCCTCGTCGTGACCGATGGCGTCTTCTCCATGGACGGCGTCGTGGCCCGCATCGATGCCATCTGCGACCTCGCGGCCCGCTATGGCGCCATGACCCTAGTCGATGAATGTCACGCCACGGGATTTATCGGCCGGACGGGCCGCGGCAGCATCGAGTTGCGTGGGGCCATGGGCCGGGTCGACATCATCACCGGAACCCTCGGAAAGGCCCTCGGCGGAGCGATGGGCGGCTTCACGACCGGGCGCCGAGAAATCATCGACCTCCTGCGCCAGCGAAGCCGTCCGTACCTGTTTTCAAATTCACTTGCACCGAGTATCGTCGGAGCCTCACTCGAGGTGTTCCGCATGCTCGACGAGACCACGGAGCTCCGCGACCGGCTCGAACAGAACACCCCGCAGTTCAAAGCGGGACTGCGGCGGGAAGGACTTCCGTTCAAGGATGGCGAATCGGCCATCGTGCCGGTCATGCTCGGCGATGCGCGGCTTTCGCAGGACATGGCCGCGGCCTTGCTCGACGAGGGGATTTACGTCATCGGGTTTTTCTATCCTGTCGTGCCGCAGGGCCAAGCGCGGATCCGGGTCCAACTGTCTGCCGCACACACGCCTGAGCACATCGAGCAGGCGGTCACGGCGTTCGGCCGGGTGGCCCGTCGGCTAGGCGTGGCGGGCTGATGGCTCGGGTCCTCGTCGTGGGGGGAGGGCTGGCGGCGGCCCTCGTGGAGGCGGAGTGCACGCAGCGGGGGCATGAAGTAGGGGTGCGTGCGGGGAGGGCTTCGGCGGCTTCGCGGGTCGCGGCGGGGATGTTCAATCCGGTGTCGTTTCAGCGGGTGCTGCCGGTTTGGCGCGCGGAGGAACACCTTGCAGCGGTGCATGCGGTGTTTCGAGGGTTCGAGGCACGGCTCGGGTGCACGCTGCTGCACGAAGTGCCGGTGCTCAAGGTGTTCGGAAGCGCGGACTATGCGCACCTGTGGTCGACTCGGATGGCAGAGGCCCATCCGGTGGCGGCGTGGCTTGCGTCCGGCGAGACGTTCCCGTTGCCTCCCGGAGTCGAGGCACCGCACGGGGCGGGCTGGGTTCCGGCCGCGGGTTGGGTGGATGTGGCGCGGCTCCTCGATGCGTGGAAAGCTCTACTTCAGTCGCACGCCCGGTGGGAAGAGGGGGAATGGCACGCAGATGAGGGCGTTCCAGCGGGATGGGATGCGGTGATGGACTGCCGCGGCGTGGGGGCCCGGGAGGACCTCGCCCGCTGGGGGCTCGACCTCCGGCCAAACCACGGCGAAGTGCTGACCCTGCACGCCGACGGGCTACCGGCGGACGCGTGCGTCAACGCGGTATCGTGGGTGCTGCCGGTCGGCGAGCAGATGTGGCGCATCGGCTCTACGTACCGGTGGGACGTGGTGGATGACCGCGTGCATGCGGAGACGCAGGGGATGCTGGTGGAGCGCGTTGCGGCGGCTTTGCCGGCGGTGCGCGGTGCGGAGGTGGTGGGCCATGCCGGGGGAGTGCGGCCGGCAAGTCCGGACCGCAGGCCGTGGATCGGCGAGCTCGCGCCGGGGCATTGGGTGTGCAACGGGCTCGGTACGCGGGGGGTGCTCGTGGGGCCGTGGACGGTGCAGCGGCTGGTCGACGCGTGGGAAGATTCCGAGGTTCCCGTGCCCAGCGAGGTGGATGTTCGGAGATTCCGTACATTCAGCCCACATTGAAAGTTCTATGGAACCATTAGATTCTCAGGACAAAAAGCCGAAAAAGCCGAAGAAGGACAAGAAGGGAAAGAAGGCGGAAAAGGCCCTGCGCAAGGCGGAAAAACATGCCGAAGCGGTGCGCAGCCTCGTGGAGGAGGTGCCTGGGGTCGGTGGCAAGCCGAAGCGGGCATCGAACCACACCACCGAGGCGGCCCTGCGGCGCGACCTGGTGCGTGGGTGGACGGCCATGGCGCGGGCGTGGGGCATGGCTCCGGTGTGTGCGGAGGTGCATGCGCACCTGCTTTGCGCAGAGGGACCGGTGACCACGGACGATGCCATGGAGGCACTCGGGATCAGCCGGGGGTCTGCGCACACGCACTTGACGGGCCTGGTGCGGGACGGATTTGCGAAGGTGGTGGCGGTGGAAGGAAGCCGGAGGCGGGGATTTGAGGCTGTGCGGGATGAGGAGGGGTTAGTGCGGGCTGCGGTGCGCTGGCGGCTGCGCGTGGAGTGGGGTCCGCTGGAGGCTTTAGATCGGGTCGCGCGGAGTCCGGCGGCGGCGGGAGAGCTGGGAGCAGGAACGGCGCGGATGGTCGAAACGGTGCGGGAGGTGGCAGGTGCTGCGCGTCGGGCGGAGGCGGTGCTTTTGCATTTGTTTGGCCCGCCGGAGGCGGAAAATTGAACCCCCCGAGATGTACCTTGCAGCCATGATCGATGCCACCATTGCAGGCGCCCTGAACGAACAGGTTCGCATGGAAGCCCAAAGTTCGCACGCCTACCTCGCCATGGCCGTCTGGGCCGACACCAGCGGTTTCGACGGAACAGCCCAGTTCCTATACACCCATGCTGAGGAAGAGCGGATGCACATGCTGAAACTCGTGCAATTCATCAACGAACGTGGGGCAAAGGCCATCGTTCCGGCCCTCAACGAGCCGAACCACAGCTACTCCGGCCTGCGCGAGGTTTTCGAAACGGTCCTCGACCACGAGACGAAGGTGACCGCGAACATCCACAGCGTGGTGGATTTGTGTCTGAAAGTCAAGGACTACTCGACCCACAACTTCATGCAGTGGTACGTGAGCGAGCAAATGGAGGAGGAGCGCCTTGCGCGGAAAATCCTCGACCGGCTGGCGCTCGCTGGGAACGACCAAGGTGCTCTGTATCTGTTCGATCGCGATATCGCCGGACTCGAAAACGAGGAGGGCAAAGGCAAAGAGGCCTGACCATGGTGTCCCGCACCCTGCTGGTGCTGGGATGGTGCGCGTGGGCAGTGACGAGCGGGGCACAAGGGGTCCAGGACGCCCGCATCGACGAGACGGACACCCGTGCCGTGATGAAGGCGAATTTCGTGTACCATTTCGCTGCTGGGAATGACTGGCCAGAAGAGGTGAAACGGGGGAATTTCCGGGTCGCCGTGGTCGGAAACGAGAAGCTTTACCGCGAGTTAGTAGACAAGTATGCCTTGAAGCCCATCGGTGCGCAAACGCTGGAAGTGGTGCGGGTGGAGCCGGGTGAGTTGTCCGGATTTTACCACATCGTGTATGCGGAAGCTGCGGATATCCGGAGGATTGCGTCGGCGATCGGGTCGAAACCTACCCTGCTGGTGACCGAGCGGGCGGGGGCGTTAGCGGATGGAGCTACCATCAACTTCGTCGTGCGCAACAACCGGATTCTGTACGAAATCGATTCAGCAGCGGCGTCCCGGCGGGGCGTGTTGCTGGGCAGTAAAATCTTGTCATGGGCCGTATCGAACTGATTTTCAGACATGCCATAGCGTGTGTTCTGGCGGCAGCCTCGGGGTTCGCCCTCGGCCAATCCCCCGGCTCCCTCCTGCGTGCAGAAAGCCTTTGCCTCGAAGGCCGTTGGGCGGAGGCGCGGCCCTTGCTGGCCGAAGCCACGGCCGGGGCAGACCAGCTCAATGCCCACGCCTGGTACTTGCTGGGCTTCGTCGAGAAGGAACTCTACAAGGCTACGGAGGTGGGTGTGCCCGACGCCCGGTCGCGGGTAGCTGCACTCGGGGCCTTTGAGCGGGCACGCTCGCTGGGCATCAGCGGGGAGGAGGCGGGCTCGCTCGCTGCAGCTGTGGACTACCTCGGGCGGACGTACCTCGATGATGCCTATGCCGGAGTGGCGGGGTTCCGGGCGGGCCAAGACCAGGAGGTGCAGGCTTTGTTTGGCCGGTACAAGGCGGCGCGGCTGGCTGCAGACCCCCGGGCGGATGTGCGCGAGGAGGAGGCAGACCTGCGGCTGCTCCTGGGGCAAGCAAACTCCCTGCTGCTTGAATCCGTGCAGGACGACGAAATCGGAACGGCCGCGTCCACGGCGCTGCTCGAACGCGCCGTCGCCCACTACAGCGAGGCGCTGCGCCTGCGTCCGGGCGACTACCGCGCGGAATACAACAGGGCCATCGCCATCTACAACCACGGCGTCCGGCAGCTCAAGCGCATCGATCCCGAGACGTCGCTGTTCGAACTCATGGAGGTGCAGGACGCCTGCATCGCCCTGTTCGAGCGCGCCCTCGTGCCCATGCAGGCCGCCCATGCCCTGCAGCCCGAGCGGCTTGAGACCCTCAAGGGCTTGATGACGGTGCACCGGGCGCTGAGCCAACTCGACGAGAGCGAGCGGTACCGGGTGGAGCTTGAGCGGGTGATCCGGATGAACCGCGGGAGGGGGTGAGCTGAAGTAGTACCTTGCCCGCCATGCAGTCCCGCAGGATTCGATTCGGAATCGGTGTGCGCATCGGCGCCGGGTTTGCCCTGTTCATCGGGGCCGTGGGCGTGCTGTTCCTGTTGACGCGGAGCACGTTGAACGAAAGCCGTGCCATCAGCCGGCGCATCGACGGGGTGTGGACGCCGAGCCTGCAGGCGCTCGAGGGCCTGGACCGCACCGTGTCGGAATCGCGGGTGCTCGTGCGCCACTGGATTGCTGTCCAATCGCGGTCGGATGACCCCGAGAAAGTGGAGCTGCAGCGCATTCTCGATACCGAATTTCCGGCCCATCTCGCGGCGCTGGATGGGGTGGCGCGCGATTGGGATCCGGAGTCGCGGGCGCGGCTGGACACGTTGAAACGCAACGTGGAGCACCTGCGCGTGGTCTGCCGCGAGGTGATGCGCCTGCTCCCGGAGTTCACGAGCTACGAGGACCCGAATGCCCGAATGGAGGCAGAGTATTTGGCGCTGGATGGGTCGTCGCTTCAGGTGCTTACGCTGGCGATCCGCGTCCAGCTCGACGCGCTGGCCGCGGCCCAAACCGAATCCCTCGCCGCCTCTGCAGTCCGTCTCGAGCAACTCGGCGACCGCCTGCGTCTCTACGCCGGCCAAGTCGCCCTCGGCGTTCTCGTGCTCGGGATTGCCATCGCTTGGGCGGTGACCCGGTCCATCGTCCGGCCGGTGCGCCTACTCAAGCGGGTGCTCCTGCAACTCGGGAGGGGGGTGCCCCCGTCGGCGGCGGTCCCCGTGGGCCGCGACGAGGTGGGAGAGATGGCGGATGCTGTGAATCGGCTAGCCGATGGCCTCCAGCGCACCCGCCAGTTTTCTATTGCGGTAGGACACGGCCAGTTTGACACGCCATACGAGCCGCTCGGCCCGGACGACGCGCTCGGCCACACCCTCCTTTCCATGCGCGATGCCCTGGCGGTCAACGAGCGCGACCTCGAGGGCAAGGTGGAACTGCGCACCCGGGAACTGCAGCAAGCGAAGGCCACGAACGAAACTATCCTCAACGACCTCCAGGGCAGCATCCGGTATGCCGAGCGCATCCAAAACACCATGCTGCCGACCCCGACCGAACGCGCCGCCGTGTTCGGACAATCTGCGGTGTTCTTCCGCCCGCGCAACGTCGTGTCAGGGGATTTTTATTGGTTCCACAACGTCAGCAGGCACAGGATTTTTGCCGTGGTGGATTGCACGGGACACGGAGTTCCGGGTGCCTTCATGAGCCTCATCGGCCACGATGCGCTCGAACATGTGACGAAGGTGTACGTTCAGCCCGACCGCATTCTCGATTCCCTGAACCGGAAGGTGGCGGCAGCGCTGCGGATCGAGAACGGTGGGCTCGAGACGGTACAGGATGGAATGGATTTGGCCGTCGTTTCGGTGGACATGGAGCGGATGGTGCTGCAGTACAGTGGCGCCCACTGTCCGCTGTATGTCGTGCGCGGCGGGGCGATGGCGTACACGTTAACCCCGGACAAGTTTTCCATCGCCTCCTTCACGAGCGGGAGGTCCTATACCCTTCATGAAATTCCTGTGCAGCCAGGCGATGTTGTGTTTGCAGCGACGGATGGATTTGCGGACCAATTCGGAGGGCCAGAAGGCAAAAAGTTCATGCGGCACCGGCTCCGGGAGCTGTTCGTCGAAGTCGCTGACGCGCCCATGGAAGAGGTGGAGGGACGACTTTCAGCTGCATTTGACCGGTGGCGTGGTGCGGAAGAGCAGGTGGACGATGTGCTCGTGGTAGCGGTGCGGATTTAGCCCGGTTTCAATTTGAGCCTGAATCTTCTTCACCACTGACCTCCCGGAGCCATTTTCGGTAGGCGTTGAAAAGTCGAGACCGCGAAACGAAACCCAGGTACCTGCCGTTTTCTAGAACGGGCAAGTTCCACGCTCCGCTTGCTTCGAACGCAGCCATAACATCTTCCATGTGGTCGCTTACGTTGACGGTGTGCGCAGGAACGGCCATCAAATCCCGGACGCTCAGGTCGGCATAGCGGTCGCGATCGAACATCACTTCCCGAACATCTTGGAGGTCCACGATGCCTACAAGCCGACCATCTGGGCTCACTACGGGGTGAAGATTCCGGCGCGATCGGGCGATAACGTCTGTGAGTTCGCCGAGGGTCGCTTCTGGATGGATGGGCAAGAAATCGCGTTCAACTTCTTCGCGCAATGACATGAGTGTCAGAACAGAAGAGTCCTTGTCGTGGGTCAGTAGCTCGCCGCGTTCGGCGAGTTCACGGGTGTAAATGGAATGGGGCATGCCCCGTTTGGCCACCACAAACGCCGCCGCGGAGGT
>JBMTYE010000031.1:0-11280 GCA_049454255.1 Flavobacteriales bacterium | reverse complement strand
CTGCGACGTCACAAGGGCGGTGAGCGGCGTCGAGCGGGCGAACACCACGAGCGCCCCTTCTCCGCGCTCCGTCGTGGTCAGCAGGCCATCAACGACGGCCTCGATGCCTTCCTTTGTCCACCCTCCGGCATCGGAAGTGGCAAATGCCAGCCGGCGCGTCAGCGGGCGCAGCACATCGCGGGAACCGATCATCCGCAAAAACGACCGGATCTCCTGCTGGAAGACGATGGCCACAATGAGGATGCCCACGCCGATGAACTCACCTAATGCATCAGCGGTATAGCGCAAGCCCGCTGCATCGAGCACCTTCCACACGGCATACACGGCGGCCAGTCCGATGAGCACGGGAATGGCGGCTGTACCGCGCGCCACGCGGTACAGCTGATACCCCAGGATAGCGAGCAGGCCTAGGTCGACGAGCCGGAGGGCCCATTCAGGTACGGTCATGCTGGCCATGGTCCAGGAAGCGGTGCTGGGTGGAACTGGTGGAACAAGGTGAGGACCTCGCGGGCTGCCTCGACGTCATGCACGCGCAGGAAATGTGCTCCCCGGTCGAGGGCCCACGCGTGGAGAGCGGTCGTTCCGTTCAGGGCTTCCTCCGGTCCGGTGCCGAGGGCTTTGTAGACCATGGATTTGCGGCTGACGCCGACCAGCAGCGGAGCGCCCAGGATGTGGAAGGAATCGAGGGCAGCGAGCAGGGCGTAGTTCTGCTCGAGGGTTTTTCCGAACCCGAAGCCCACATCGATCAGGATATCGCCGAGTCCGGCTTCTCTCGCCTGGTGCAGCCGTGTGCCGAGCGCGAGGTGGACGTCGGCGACGACATCGGAGTAGGTGGGGCGGTCTTGCATGGTTTCCGGAGTGCCCTGCAGGTGAGTCAGCACATACGGCACACCCGCATCCGCCACGACCTGCCAAAGCTCAGGATCCAGCGCCCCCCCGCTCACATCGTTCACCAGCACCGCCCCAGCCTCCACCGCCCGCCGCGCAACCTCAGCCCGGTACGTGTCCACGGAAACCAGCGCCTCCGGACGCGCGGCCAGCAAGCCCTCGAGGACAGGCTGCAGGCGCCGCCACTCCTCGGCGGCACCGACCGGCTCCGCCCCCGGACGCGTGGACTGCCCGCCGACATCCACCAAATCCGCCCCGGCATCCCAGGCGCGGATGGCCAGGTCCACCGACCCGTTCCGCCCCCCGGCGTAAAACGAGTCCGGCGTGCAGTTCACGACCGCCATCAACCGCGGCCGGTCGAGTGGCATCAGCGTGCCGCGCAGGTTAAGGGAGTAGGCGTGCATCGAGACGTATCTTCGTCCGCGAAGGTAGGGCCGCGTGGCCCGAGCCACCCGACGTGCCGATGGATGCTACCCTTGCGGCTTACGATGCCGAATTTGAACGCTGCGCGCGGCTGTTCACCCTGAAAACCGCCGATTACGGCACGGCTTGGCGGATCCTGCGCCCGGCATCGCTGACCGACCAGCTCTTCATCAAAGCGAACAGGATCCGGACCTTGCAGGAGACCGGTGTTTCGAAGGTGGGCGAGGGCATCGTCGACGAGTTCGTGGGGATTGTGAACTACGGATTGCTCGCACTCGTCCAGCTGAACCTGCCCGAAGATGCCCCGCTTGAACTGCAAGCCCGCGACGCCGAGCGCTTGTACTGCGAAGCATTCCGCGCCACCCGCGAGTTGATGCAGCGCAAGAACCACGACTACGGCGAAGCGTGGCGCGACATGCGCGTGGGTTCGTTGGTCGATTTGATCTTGATGAAGGTGCTGCGCGTCAAGCAGATCGAAGATGCTGGCGGAGCGACGCGCGTCTCGGAAGGCGTCGAGGCGAACTACATGGACATGGTGAATTACGCCTTGTTTGCGCTCATTTTGATTTCCGAATCCCGCTCCTAACCCGCGTAAACATGCACTACATCGTTCTGATTGCGAGGATATTGGTCGGAACTCTGTTCGTCGTTTCTGGCCTGATTAAGGCAAACGACGCCCTCGGGTTCATGTACAAGCTCGAGGAGTACTTCGAGCCCGGCGCGCTGAACCTCGTGGCGTGGGCGCCCTATGCCCTGGAGTTTGCGGTGTTCATCTGCATCTCGGAAATCCTGCTCGGCGTGGCGCTGCTGACGGGGGCTTGGCCGCGGCTGACGGCCTCGTTGACCGCTGCGATGATGGCGTTTTTCACGTGGTTGACGTGGTATACCTCGACCTGCGACCCGTATGGGATGAAGACGGTGGTGGATGCTGCCGGCCTTGCCGTCCAAATCCCGAACCAATGCGTCCTTTCGTGCGGCTGCTTCGGCAATGCCATCCCACTTACCCCGTACGAAAGCTTCCTCAAGGATGTGGTGCTGAGCATCTTGACCCTTCCCATCCTGTTCGGCGCCTTCACCGGTCGGATCACCCTCCACCGCGGCAAAGATGCTTGGATCGCGGTCACTGCGAGCCTGGTCTTGCTCTACGTGTTCTGCGAGGCCATGCTGCACTGGAACTTCCCGGTGCTCTTCCTCGGTGGGTGCTGGGCGCTGGCCGAAGGGGTGCGCAGGCGGCTGTCCGGACCGGGACAGGTGCCGGCCATGGCGGCTGCCACGCTTGTGCTCGCAGGGGCGTTTCAAACCTGGACCCTCGCCTACGAGCCGGTCCGGGACTACCGCCCCTATGCGGTGGGAGAGGATCTTATCAAGAACCGCAAAACCGCTGAGGAACTGGGACTTGAACCGCCTCAGTTCGCGGTTCAGTACACCTTTCGCAACGTGCAGACCGGAGCCGATACGGTGGTCATGAGCACGGATTGGCTGGCAATTTACAAGGAGCCCGCATTTGCCTCAACGTACGAGGTAGTGAGCTACGAAGGCCCGCAGGTGAAAATCCGGGATGGCTACGAGCCGCCCATCCTCGACCTCCAAATGCTCGATGCGGAGGGCAACGACGTGGTCGATTCGGTGCTCAACATGCCGGGGTGGGTTTGGCTGCATGTGTCGCGGGATCTCGGCGAAGCAGGAGCACGCGGCACAGCAGACTTCCAAGCCCTTCAGCAGGAAGCCGCTGCCCGCGGTTGGCACCTCTTCGGGCTCACCAGCGCGCCGCCGGACGAAGTGAGCGCCTTCACGACCGCCCATGGCCTGAGTTACCCGTTCCTGGGGTGCGACCAAACCGAGCTCAAGATCATCGCGCGGTCGAATCCGGCCCTGCTGCTGCTTCAAGACGGCGTCGTGCGCGGCAAATGGGCCTGGCGCGACCTGCCGGAGGTGGACGAAATGCGCCGCATGTGCGGCGTGGCGCCGTGAACGTCCGGGCGATCGCGCTCCGGGTCGCGCGCGGAGCCGGCGTGCTCTGGGGTTCACTAACGCTGGTGTTCGTGCTCTTTTTGTTCGTTCCCGATCCTGCCCGCCAGCTGGCGGGCCAAAACGAATCCGAAGCCGCCGTCGCGGCCATCCGCACGAAGTACGGCCTCGACCGCCCGCCGGCCGAGCGCTACCTCGACTTCCTCGCCGGCCTCAGCCCGTTCCGTCCAGACCCGACCGGCCAGTGGCGCCTCCAGCCGCCCGACCTCGGCCGTTCCTACCTCACGGACCGTCCGGTCACGGCGGCCCTCGCCGACGCCCTCCCGGGAACCCTGCTGCTGGCTTCCCTCGCCATGGCCGGCGCCCTCGCCATGGGCATCACCGTAGGACTGCTGCTGGCCGCCCATCCCGGGAGCCGTTGGGACACGGCGGTGCTCGGGGCGGCGGCGCTCGGCATGTCGGCACCGTCGTTCGTCGTGGCGCTCGCCGTGGCGTGGCTGTTCGGGTCGGTCCTTCACGCCTACACGGGCTTGCCTATGACGGGGGGCATGGTGGCCGTCGATCCCTTTCATGGACCGCAACTCGCTTGGTCGCATGCGATTCTGCCGGCCTTCACCCTGGCCCTGCGGCCGCTCTCGGTGGTCATCCAACTCACCCGCAACGCCGCACTCGACGTGCTGGCCTCGAGCTACATCCGCACGGCCCGCTCGCAGGGCCTGTCGACCTTCCGTCTGTTTGCACGGCACGTCATCCGCAACGCGATGAATCCCGTGCTGACGGCCGCGACCGGTTGGTTTGCGGGCATGCTCGCCGGGGCAGTCTTTGTCGAGTTTGTCTTCGGCTGGAAGGGAATGGGGTTGCTGATGTTCCGAGCGCTGGAACAGAACGATTTGCCGGTGGTGCTCGGGTGCGTTGCCGTCGTGGCCACCACCTTCGTTGCGCTCAATGCGGGCATGGAAAGCGTCTACCGCGCACTCGATCCCCGGATCAGGAAGTCGGAGTGAAGCCGGCGTTGAGCAGGTGGATCAGCTGCTGGGCCGTGGTGCTGAAGTAGCGTTTCGTCCGGTAACTCGACACCCACTGGATGCCGCGCAGCGCATTCGTCAGGAACAGCTCGTCTGCGCGCAAGAGTTCCTGCGGACTGAGGTTGCACTCGTAGACCTTCATGCCGGCGGCCTGGGCCACACCGATGACGGCTGCACGCATGACGCCGCCGACAGGGCCGCATTCGAGGCCGGGCGTGTACAGGACTCCATTGCTGGCGAGGAAGATGTTCGACCGGGTGGATTCGATGATTTGGTGCTGGTCGTTGAGGATGAGGGCTTCGTCGAAGCCTCCGGCTTCGGCCCAAACCGCGGACTGGACGTACAGCGTCGCCGCGAGGTTCTTGAAGTTCGCCAGCGGACTGAGCGGTTTCCGCATGTCCGTGTAGATGTCCACCTTCAGGCCCCGCTCGTTGAGGACGAAGTGGTTGTCCTCGAGGGGCTTAGCGGTGGCTACCCACGTCATGCGGTGCTCGAGCGGCAGGTACCTCCCGCCCCCAGAGCGGTAGCAGGTGACGCGGATGTAGCCGCCTTCGTGGATGCCCGACGCTTGCGCCAAATCCTGCAATGCAGCGCTGAACCGCTCCAGCGTAAGGTCGTCCGGGAGCTCCATCCGGTGGCCCGCGCAGCTGTCCACGATGCGGCCGTAGTGGAGTTCGACGTTCCGGGGCACACCTCCCACGACCCGGATGGACTCGAAGAAGCCGTCGGCAAACGAGAAGGCCCGGTTGAGCAGGGGGTGGGGCAGGGCGCTTGCGGGAACGAGCTCGCCGTCGAGGAGGTACCGCTCTTCAGCGGCTACCGGTGCAGGGGCGGGGATGAAGGTGAGGGACTTCAGCATGGCACGCGGTCTGGAAGGGCTTCGAAGACGGCGAGCAGGTCGCCGTTGACGTCCATTTTAATGCCGGGAACGCCTGCGCCCTCGGCGGCCTCGACATCCCGGTCTTTGTCGCCGATCATCCACGACCGGCTGGCGTCGAGCCGGTAGCGGGCAAGGGCGCGTTCGATGAGCAAACTTCCCGGCTTTCGCGACAAACTCGCTCCCTGGCTCGGATGATGCGGGCTGTACAGGATGCCGGTCAACGGGGTGCCTTGGGCGGCACACACGTCTCGGAGGTGGGCGTGGATTTCCTGCACTGCGGCGTGGGTGTAGCGGCCTTGGGCGATGCCGCCTTGGTTCGTGATGACCACCACGGCGTAACCCGCTGAATGCATCGCGCGAAGGGCGGGCAGGAAGGTCGGCAGCAAGGTGAATTCGGCTAACGATGCCGTGTAGTCGCCCGGGTCGTGGTTGATGACCCCATCCCGGTCCAGGAAAATGGCCTGCTGCTTCACACCGACGAAGCTACGCAGAACGCGCTCAACCGATGCGCGTTCCGGGCGGCACATCGTGGTCGGGGGCGAGCAAACTGACCCCGCCTTCTGAGAGCGTTCCGAGGACGAGGCAGCGGGAGAGCACGGGTCCGATTTGGCGCGGCGGGAAGTTCACCACGGCCACGACTTGTCGCCCGACGAGCTCCGCCGGCGCATAGCGGTCCACAATGCGGGCAGACGAATGCAGCACTCCGAGATCTGGCCCGAAATCGATGTAGAGCTGCACGGCAGGAATGCGCGCCTCCGGGAAGTCGCGGGCCTCGACGACGCGGCCCACCCGCAGGTCCACGCGCTCAAACTCGGCAGGGGTCAGCGGCTGGTCCATGGCCCCAAGATAGGCGGCCGCGCGGTCTTCGGTACATTTGGAGCATGGAGCAGGGATTTGACTTTCCCGCCTTGACCGGCGCGGAGTGGCGAGCGGTCGCCGGCGAGGCTGCCGCGGAGCGCCTGCGCTACGACGGTCTGCGGGTGCCGGTATGGCTCGACGGCAACGACCCGCGTGCCGCGGCACATCCCCTGCCCGCCCGCCCGGTGCCCGTCGGGGCTGGCGGCTGGGAAATCGAACAGTCCTTCAGCGATGCCGCCTCGCTTGCATCGGGCCTGGGCCACGGCGTGGAAGGAGTACGCATTCCCGCGGCTGCCCAACGCGACCCCGGCATCGCTCGGCTGCTCGAGGGCGTCCACCTGCCCATGGTGGCGGTGCACCTGGACGGGGGAGGCGAGCCTGGTGCGATGCTGGACTTCATGGAGCTTGTGGGGGATTCCGATGCGGCGGCGCTCGTGGGCACATGCTCGCGGTGTGCGATGCGGTCCGACGCCGACGCGCAGCGGCTGGCGCTGCATGTGGCGGCGTGGGCGGCGGTGCTGCCGCGGTTCCGCACGTGGGGGTGCGATGCGTTGCCGTGGATTGAGGGGGGGATGTCAACGGTCGACGCGCTCGCCGGCTTGGTGCGGGCAGCTTCTGATGCGTTTGTGGGGCTCGAGCAGGCGGGAATTTCGCCTCGCGCAGCAGCGGAGCGGGCAGTGGTGCGGTGGGCAGTGGATACCGATGTGCTGCACGAGGCCGCAGCGCTGCGCGCCCTGCGCATCCTGTGGGACGATCTGCTCGGGCAGCACGGGGTGGCGGGAATTCCGCTGCGGATCGAGGTGCGGCCGGCCACGCGGCGTTGGACGCGGATGCGGCCGGAGGACAACCTCCTGCGCGTTGTGGCATCGACCTATGCGGCCGTGCTCGGTCAGGCGGACGGCATCGAGGCCCTTCCGTCGACGGCGCGCAGCGAAGCACCGGCCGAAGGTCCGTTGCGGTGGGCCCGAAACATCCAGCACCTGTTGCGCGAAGAATGTGGCTTGCACCGGGTGGCCGACCCTGTAGCGGGCAGCCGGGTGGTGGAGGCGCGCGTCGGGCAGCTGCTCGAAGCAGTCCGTGCTGAGGTGGTAGCAGAGCCGACGTGGACGGGGTATATCGCGCGGAAGGGACACCGGGAGGCGCTGCTGCGAGGCCGGGAAGCGCTACTGCAGGCTCCGCTCTTCCTTCCTGTGGACGTGCCGCGGGGGGCGGAGACAGTGCCAGACGAACCGCTCGATGGGGCGGGCGTCCCGGTGCCGCTGTGGATAGCGGATTGTGCAAAACCAGCCAAGTCAGCGCAATGAATCACCCGCACGAAGCCTTCGGACCTGGAATTCCGCCCTTCCTCGGCGGTCCGTACCCGACGATGTATACCACGAAGCCGTGGACGATTCGGCAGTATGCGGGTTTTTCCACCGCCGAAGAATCGAACGCCTTCTACCGCCGCAACCTCGCCGCGGGACAGAAGGGCCTCAGCGTCGCATTCGACCTCGCGACCCACCGCGGCTACGACTCTGACCACCCCCGCGTGGCAGGTGACGTGGGCATGGCGGGCGTGGCCATCGACAGCGTCGAGGACATGAAGCGGCTCTTCGAGGGCATCCCCCTCGAAGAAATGTCCGTGAGCATGACGATGAACGGGGCGGTGCTCCCGGTGCTCGCGTTTTTCATCGTCGCGGGCGAGGAGCAGGGCGTCGACTCGGCAAAGCTGTCAGGGACCATACAGAATGATATCCTCAAGGAGTTCATGGTCCGCAACACGTACATCTACCCGCCGGACCCGTCGATGCGCATCATCGCCGACATCTTCGCGTGGACGTCGCGCCACATGCCGCGGTTCAATTCGATATCGATTTCCGGATACCACATGCAGGAAGCCGGGGCGACGCCGGAGCTCGAGCTCGCGTACACCCTGGCGGACGGCATCGAGTACGTGCGGACGGGGATGCGGGCGGGATTAGCGGTGGACGAGTTCGCGCCGCGGTTGAGCTTCTTTTGGGCTGCGGGCATGGACCATTTGCGGGAGATTGCCAAACTCAGGGCGGGCCGCCTCCTGTGGGCCCGTGCCATGCAGGCCCTGGGCGCGCGCGATGCCCGCTCGCTCGCCTTGCGCACCCACACCCAAACCAGCGGCTGGACCCTCACCGCCCAGGACCCCTGGAACAACGTCGCCCGGACCGCGCTCGAAGCCCTCGCCGCGACCTATGGCGGCACCCAAAGCCTGCACACGAACTCCCTCGACGAGGCCATCGCCCTGCCCACCGACGCTTCGGCGCGCATCGCCCGCAATACGCAGCTCTTCCTGCTCCACGAAGCGGGCCTCACCGAGGCGGTGGATCCGTGGGCCGGATCGCGCGTGGTCGAGGACCTCACCGCCGAGCTTCTTTCGGCGGCCACCGCGTTGATGGACGAGGTCGAGCAGCTCGGAGGCATGGCCGAGGCGATCAGCAGTGGCCTGCCGAAGTTGCGCATCGAAGAAGCGGCCGCCCGCAAACAGGCCCGGATCGACCGGGGCGAGGACCGCATCATCGGGGTGAACCTGTTCCAGGTCGAGGAGGCCGCGGACCTCGAGGTGCTGAAGATTGACCAAACCGCCGTCCGCACCTCCCAAATCGCCCGGCTCGACGACCTCCGCGCGCGCCGCGACCCCGCCGCCGTTGCTTCCGCCCTCGATGCCCTGCGGGAGGCGGCCCGGACGGACGGCAACCTCCTGGCCGCCTCCGTGCAGGCCGCCCGCGTCCGGGCGACCCTCGGCGAAATCAGCTCTGCCCTCGAGGACGTCTTCGGCCGCTACCGGCCGGTCGACCGGAAGGTCAGTGGCATATTTTTGACGGAAATGGCCTCCGACGCCTCGTTTGCCCGCGTGCAGGAACTCGCGGACCGGTTCGCCGCCCTCGCCGGCCGCCGGCCCCGCATCCTCGTGGCGAAGATGGGGCAGGATGGCCACGACCGCGGTGCGAAAGTCGTCGCCTCCGCCTTCGCTGATGTGGGCTTCGACGTCGACCTCGGTCCGCTGTTTTCCACCCCAGAAGAGGTCGCCCGGCAGGCCGTCGAAAACGACGTGCACGTCGTAGGGGTGTCGACGCTCGCCGCAGGCCACGCTACCCTCGTGCCCGCCCTGCTCAACGCCTTGCGGGAGGCAGGCCGTCCGGACATCCTCGTCGTCGCCGGCGGGGTCATTCCCGAACCGGACCACGCAGACCTCTACCGGGCGGGCGTGGTGGGCATCTTCGGGCCGGGCACGCCCATCGCTGCGTCCGCCGGCGACATCCTCCAGCTTCTGCTCGAGGCCTACTCCGAGCCGCCGGCGAGTTCCGCCGGGTGACCGTTCAGCCAGTCTTTGACCGCCATCGCCCGCTTGCCGGTGGGCTTGACTTCGAGCACTTCGTACCACCCGTCGCTGCAGGCGATCCATGCGCGTCCTTCCTCTGCACGCCAGGTGCCAGTGGGTGCGGTGCACGCTCCGGATTCCATACGGCCGGCGAGCACCTTGAGCGGTGCGCCGGGGTCACCGGTCCACGCGGAAGGGGAAGGCGAGAAGGCCCGCACGGTGCGGTTGACCGCCACAACGCCTCGGTCGAGAGGAAGTTGGGTGTCTGCTTTGTGGAATTTGGGGGCGTCGAGCAGCGGCGTGTCGCCGGCTACGACGTCCTGGGCCACCGGGCGCAAGGTGCCTGCCGCACAGGCGAGCAGCGTGGAGGCGAGCAGCGCCTTCCCCTCTTCGAGCAGCCGATCGTGCAGCACGCCACCCGTGATCTCCGGGGTCAGGGGGACTTCTCGGCTGCCGAGCAGTGGGCCCGTGTCGATGGCAGGTTCGAGGGAAAACGTGGTTACCCCGGTGACCTCAAGTCCGTGCAGGATGGCCCATTGGATGGGCGCAGCGCCCCGGAGTTGAGGCAGGAGCGAGGCATGGAGGTTGATGGTGCCCCACTGCGGCAAGCGAAACACCACCTCGGGGAGCATGCGGAAGGCCACCACTGCCGCGATGTCTGGCTTCCAGGATGCGAGGATTGCGAGGAAGTCGGGGTCGCGCAGACGTTCTGGCCGTTCAAGGGGGAGTCCCGCCTCGAGGGCAAGCGCGCTGACGGCGGAGGGCTGGGCGTGCATGCCGCGGCCAGCGGGCCGGTCGGGCGCGGAGACCACGCCGACCACGTCGAGGCCCGGGGTTTGGAGCAGGGTGCGGAGGCACTCCGCGGCGAAGGGGGGCGTGCCGAGGAAGGCGACGCGCAGCGGACGGCCGATGGGGGAGGAGGGGAAGGAGGTCATCAGTGGCGGGTCAACTCGTGCCAGGCTTGCCGGCGCAGCACCACAAAGATGCCCAGGCCCATGCTGAGAAAATACACCCACTCCACCCGCCAGATGACCCAAACCGGCTGCGGCCACACCACCGTCATCGCCACCACCGCCACCATGTACAGGCTAACGCCGAAGAGTTCGATGCGAAAGGCCGCGCGCGTCGCTCCGGCGCCTTGTAAGCTCGCGAGCAAGATGGTGACCACCCCGAACAGCAGGGTTGCGCTCAGGATGACTGGGAGGGTGCGGACCATGGCCTCGTGGCCGGCGGCATCGTCAAAGAACACCGACGCGATGGCGTGGGGATAGAGGACGAAGCCGTGGGTGAGGGTCAGGATGCCGGCGAGGTTGAGGAGGATTAGGCGGCGCACCAGTCCGGCGATTTCGCCCTCGCGTCCTTCGCCGAGGAGACCGGAGACGTAGGTGCGTGTGGTTTGGCCCATACCCTGGCCCACCACGAACGCGAGCATGAACATGTTGCGCGCGATGTGTGACACCTTGAGTTCCATGAGGCCCACCTTTTCGACGAAGAAGAAGAATGCGGTCCACGTGGCGATGGTCAGCAGCAGCTGGCCCATGAGCGGGTAGGCCAGCCGCCACCACCCCTGTATTTCGGACTTCGACAGCAGACCGCGTGTGCGCAGGGCATCTGGCGCGATGAGGGACGTGAGGGCGACCATGAGCACAAGGCCGACAGATTCGGCGAGCAGCGAGGCCTTCGCCGCGCCGACAGGCCCCATGGGTGTCATGCCGGCCCACCCCGTGACCCATCCCGCATCGAAGATGATGTTCACCAGGGCAGCAGTTCCAGAGACCACCAATATGGGCCACGTTCGCGCGGAACCCATGTAGAAGGCATTGAATGCGAGGAGGATGGAAAACGGAATGAACCCCCACATCCGCACGGCAAAGAACTCGGTGAACACCGCTCGGACTTCGTCGTTC
>JBMTYE010000030.1:0-11338 GCA_049454255.1 Flavobacteriales bacterium | reverse complement strand
GGGCCGGGAATGATGGCGAGGTTGATGGCGCCGTTTGAAACGGGGCCGCTGATGCCCGGGCCGCTGAGGAAGAAGCCGAAGGCGTCGTTCACGGTGCCACAGACGTACTCGTTGTATTCCTCCGAACCGAAGCTGTAGTTGAAGCTGATGGAATCGCCGTTCGGCACGAAGTCGAATTCAAGGATGGCCGCGTCGTTCATGGCCACCGTCGAGATGGCTTGGAGGTCGGGGTCTCCCGCTCCGAAATTCCCTCCGCCCGTGGTTTGGCTGCCGATGTTGTTCGGGCCGATGGCCACACTCGCGGTGCCTGTGGCCATGATCATGCCATCGGGAACGAGGATGTTCGAGTTTGCGGCGTCGAAGGTGCCGATTTGGTCGGCGTCCCCTGAAAAGGTGATGTTCGTGATGACGACGCCTTCACCCACCAGGATGTCCTGGACGACCGTGGCCGCGGGGACGCCGGCATTCACCACCAACTGGGACCATGCGGCAGGAGCTAGGCCCACCGCGAGCGCCGCGAGACTGAACGAACGGAGTTTCAAGACCATAGGTTTACGTTCCAAACATACACCGGAAACAAGGACCGGCAGATACCTTTACATCCATGCAGGAAACGCTTCTGGCCGTGCAAGGGTTGCGCAAGACCTATACCATCGGCACGCAAACCGTCCATGCGCTCGACGGCGTGAACCTCACCATCGCCCGCAACGAGTACGTGGCGCTGATGGGCCCATCCGGCAGTGGCAAGTCCACGTTGATGAACATGTTAGGGTGTCTCGACACGCCGACATCCGGCTCGTATTTGCTCAACGGAAAGGACGTCAGCCGGCTCGATGAGGATGCGCTTGCGGACATCCGGAACAGGGAAATCGGGTTTGTATTCCAAACATTCAACCTCCTTCCGCGCTATTCCGCCCTCGAAAATGTCGCCTTGCCCCTCATCTACGCGGGGGTAGGCCGTGAGGAACGCGAGGCACGGGCCCGGGAGGTCCTCGACCAGGTGGGCCTCGCAGACCGGATGCACCACCGGCCGAACGAGCTCAGCGGCGGCCAGCGCCAGCGGGTCGCGGTCGCGCGCGCCCTGGTGAACAGCCCGTCCTTCATTCTCGCGGACTAACCCACCGGCAACCTCGACTCGGCGACCTCGATGGAGATCATGGCCCTGTTTCGGGCCATCCACGAGGCGGGGAACACCATCATCGTGGTGACCCACGAAGAGGACATCGCAGCCTGTGCACAGCGGATCGTGCGGCTGAAGGACGGCCGAGTCGATTCCGATGCTGCCGCGCGACCCGTTGCGGTGGAAGCCTGATGTGGGCGAACTTGCGCCCATGGAACGGGAACGCATCGTCCATTTACGGACAGAGGAGGCCATCGGACGCCAGGTGACGGTGTGCGGGTGGGTTCGGACATTTCGCAACGACACCTTCATCGCCCTGAACGACGGTTCGTGCTTGACAAACCTGCAGCTGGTCATCGACCGCGATGAAGTCGATGAGGCGACGCGGAAGCGCCTGACGACCGGTGCTTCACTGCGGGCAGAGGGGACGGTCGAGCGGTCCCAGGGGAAAGGTCAGGTGACCGAGTTGAAGGTCAGCGTACTCGAGGTGCTCGGGGATGCGGATCCTGAGGAATATCCGATCCAAATGAAGCGCCACTCCCTCGAGTTCTTGCGGGAAAAGGCCCACCTCCGCTTCCGCACGAACACGTTCAGTGCGGTGTTCCGCGTGCGCCACGCGCTCAACTTCGCCATCCACCGGTTTTTCACCGAACGGGGCTTCTACCAGCTCCACACCCCCATCATCACCGGAAGCGACGCGGAAGGGGCAGGAGAGATGTTCCGGGTGACCACCCTCGATGCAGGGAATCCGCCGCGGCTCGAGGACGGCAGCGTGGATTACAGCGCGGACTTCTTCGGCAAAACAGCGAACCTCACGGTCAGCGGCCAGCTCGAAGCGGAGCTCGGAGCGATGGCTCTCGGACAGGTGTATACGTTCGGGCCGACGTTCCGGGCGGAGAACTCGAACACCTCGCGGCACCTTGCCGAGTTTTGGATGATCGAGCCGGAGGTCGCCTTTGCGGACCTGAGCGACAACATGCGTCTGGCGGAGGCCTGCTTGAAGAGCGTGCTGGCCGAGGTGCTGGCGGGGTGCGATGAGGATTTGGCGTTCCTCGAGGAACGCGAAGCGCAAGCAGAGAAAGAGCTGCCGGCGGATGCGCGCCACACGGAGCCGCTGCGCGCACGGCTGAAGGCGGTCGTGGATGCCCCCTTCCAGCACGTCACCTACACCGAGGCCATCGACCTTTTGCTCAAGTCGAAGCCGTTCGCAAAGAAGCAGTTCAAGTATCCCGTCGCGTGGGGCATCGACCTGCAAAGCGAGCACGAGCGCTACCTCGTCGAGAAGCACTTCGGCGGCCCGGTCATTTTGACGGATTATCCCGCGGAAATCAAGGCGTTCTACATGCGCTCGAACGACGACGGCAAAACGGTCGCTGCGATGGATGTGCTTGTTCCGGGCATAGGCGAGCTCATCGGCGGAAGCCAGCGGGAGGAGCGGCTCGACCTGCTGCTCGCCAAATGCAAGGCCTTCAACATTCCCGAAGACCACGTGTGGTGGTACCTCGAGACGCGAAAGTTCGGAAGTGCGGTGCACGCGGGGTTCGGGATGGGCTTCGAGCGGCTAGTGATGTACGTAACCGGAATGACGAACATCCGCGACGTGATCCCGTTCCCGCGGACGCCGCTCAACGCAGAATTCTGATTTTCCGTCATGTTCCGCCAAACCCTGCAGCAGAAGCTCCTCGGCAAGCTTTCGCCCCAGCAGATTCAGATGATGAAGCTGCTGCAGGTGCCGACCGTGGAACTCGAAGCCCGAATCAAGCAGGAGCTCGAGGCGAATCCCGCGCTCGAAGAACTCGCCGATTCCTACGAAGAACGGGACGAAGAGACCTACGAGGAGCGGGAGACGGAGAACGACGACGGGGGCGAGGGCGATGCCATGAGCGAGTTCGATTACGGCGACTGGATGGACGACGAGACGCCGGACTACAAGCTGAGCGTGTCGAACCGGTCGGCAGACGACGAAGAGCGCAGCATTCCCTTCGTATCGGGTTCGACCTTTCGCGAGCAACTTATTGATCAGTTAGCGTTTGTGGACGCAGATGCGGGCACCCGATCGCTGGCGGAGCACCTCATCGGGAATCTTGATGAGGCCGGTTATCTCCGCCGGGATCTGGACAGCATTGTGAACGATTTGGCGTTTACGCAAGGCATAGAAACCACGCGGGCCGCCCTGCAGGCCGCCCTCGACGTGGTCCAAACCCTCGACCCCGCCGGCGTCGGTGCCACAGACCTCCAGGAATGCCTCCTCCTGCAGCTCCGGCGCCGCCTTTCCGAAGCCGCCGCCGAGGGGACTCCCGCAGAGCGCCGCATGGCCCAACGCATCGGCATCACCATCCTCGAGCATCACTTCGAGGCCTTCACAAAGAAGCACTACGACCGCATTGCCAAGCGCCTCGACCTCGACGAGGCCACCCTCAAGGCCGCCCTCGACGAGATCATCCGGCTGAACCCGAAGCCCGGCAATTCGGGCAGCGACGGTACTCGCGGCCAGGTGCAGCATGTGGTTCCCGACTTCCTCCTGAGCGTGGAGGACGATGAGCTCCGGCTCCAGCTGAACGCCCGCAACGCCCCCGAACTCCGGGTCAGCGCGGACTACCGCGAGATGATGCGCACCTACGCGGCCGGAGCAAAACGTGACCCGAAGCAGCGCGAGGCCCTCGCCTTCATCAAGCAAAAGGTCGATGCCGCCCGTTGGTTCGTCGACGCCATCCGCCAACGCCAGCACACCCTCACGATGACGATGCAGGCCATCGTCGAGCACCAGCAGGCCTACTTTCTGAGTGGCGACGAGACGGATCTCAAGCCCATGATCCTCAAGGACATCGCGGACCGCGTGGGCATGGACATTTCGACCGTCTCCCGCGTGGCGAACAGCAAATACGTCCAAACGCCCTACGGCACCTTCCTGCTCAAGTCCTTCTTCAGCGAGTCACTCTCGACCGATTCAGGCGAAGAGGTCAGCTCGCGGGAGGTGAAGAAAATGCTCAAAGACGCCATCGAAGCGGAGGACAAATCGGCTCCGCTGCCGGACGAAAAGCTCGTGGCGATGCTGAATGCCCAGGGCTACAACATCGCCCGCCGGACGGTGGCCAAATACCGCGAACAACTGGGCATCCCGGTTGCCCGCATGCGCCGGTCGCTGTGATGGATTTCCGCGTGGCGCGGTTCGTGTCGGGCCTGTTCCATCCGCTGCTGCTGCCGCTGGCAACCGTGGTGCTGCTGTTTTTTACCGATCCGTTGCTGCGGGCGATGCCGGGGGCATTCGGGTATTTGGCTACCGTGCTGGCGGTGAATACGGTGGCTCCTGCGCTTTCGCTGGTGATGCTGCACCGGCGCAAGCGGATCAGCGATCTGGACGTGTCGCGGCGGGAGGAGCGGGCCGGGCCGTTCGGCGTGGTGCTGCTGTACTACCTGCTCACCTTCGGCGTGGTGTACGACGCGTCGGGGGGGCGGATGCCGGCGGTGTATTTGGCGTTTCTGCTGGGACTGGTGGCGGTGCTGGGTCTGGCCTGGCTCATCACCTTTCGCTTTAAAATCAGCATGCACGCCATGGCGGCATCCGGAGTCGCGGGCACCCTGTATGCCGTCCAATTCGTGCACCAGGAGCCCCGTCCGCTGCTCGTCTGCGCGGTGCTGCTCTGTGCTGGACTCGTCGGCTGGTCGCGCGTTCGGCTCGGCCGCCACCGGCCTGAAGAGGTCTACGCCGGTGGCGTCCTCGGGTTCGTCGGGATGGCCGCCTCGGTGGTGGTCGGAACGGGCTGGTTATGAGTCTTTTTCGGGGGTAAGCCGCTGCTGCCACCGCCAGGCATCGCGGAGCGCATCCTCCAGCGAAAGCCGCGCCTTCCAGCCCAGCACCTCCAGGGCCCGCGCAGCATCGGCCCAAACCTCCACCGCATCCCCCTCTCGCCGCGCTCCGATCCGGTGGGGCACGGCCACTCCCGTCGCCGCCTCGAAGGTGCGCACGACGTCGAGCACGGACGAGCCGCGGCCAGTACCGAGGTTGAGCACGGTGCAGCCCTTCGCCGCGTTCCCGCGCAGCAGCACCTCGAGCGCGCGGACGTGGGCTTCGGCGAGGTCCACGACGTGGATGTAGTCGCGGATGCAGGTGCCGTCGGGTGTGGGGTAGTCGTTGCCGAACACCGTCAGCGGAGGGCGGAGACCGGCAACGGCCTGGGTGAGGTAGGGAATGAGGTTGTTTGGCACGCCGAGGGGAAGCTCCCCGATGGCGGCAGACGGATGCGCCCCTACCGGATTGAAGTAGCGCAGCACCATCGCGCGGAATTCGGGCCACGCGCGGGCCACGTCGGCAAGCACCTGCTCTCCGACCTGCTTCGTCGCGCCGTATGGCGAGGTCGCCGGCCGCACCGGCGCCTGCTCGTCGACCGGCACCCGCTCCGGCTCCCCATACACGGTGCAGCTACTCGAGAATACAAAGGCTTCGCACCCGTGGCGTCTTGCCGCCTCGAGCACCGCAGCCGTGCCTGCGATGTTGTTCCGCCAGTATTTTTCTGGGCTCGTGACGCTTTCGCCCACCGCTTTGAAGGCCGCGAAATGGACGATGCCTGCGAATGGGCCAGCCTGAGTGAAGACGCGTTCGAGCAGTTCTGGCGAGGTGCAATCGCCTTCCCAAAGTGCAATGGGCCGTCCGAGGATGGTTTCAATGCCCGCAACCGCTTGCTTGCTGGAATTGCTGAAGTCGTCGAGCACCACCGGCTCAAACCCCGCCTCGACGAGGGCAACAACGGTGTGTGAACCGATGTAGCCGGCGCCGCCGGTCACGAGTATCCGTTCCATGGCCCCAAAGTACGGCCCTATCTTCGGGCCATGCAGTGGAAGGCGCACGATGTGCAGGCGTTTGAGCAACGCGGATGGACGGTCGACGAGGCAAACCGTCAGGTTGAGGCGTTGCAGACGGGACCCGCTCTCGACCGCGCCTTGCGGCCTGCACTGGTCGGGGATGGCATCGAACGGTGGTCAGCGGATGAGCGCAAGGCCTACACGGGGGCGTTCCGGTCGGGGAGCCGCTGGGCCCGCTTTATTCCCGCCTCGGGCGCAGCGACCCGCATGTTCAGCGCGTTTGCAGGTCCTGATCGGGCAGCGGCTGAGGCGACCTGGGCCCAGTTCGCCCAACGGACCGGACTGGTGGCGGGGAAGGATCCGTCGTGGCGAGCCGCCGTCGACCGCTGGGCCCACGTTCCGAAGGGCTTCCTGCCGTTCTTGCATGCAGAAGACCGGTGGTTTTCAGCATTCGAATCCCATGTCGCGGAGTGGCGCCTCGGCCAGCCGGCGGGCGAACTGCACTTCACGGTCCCGGAGGCGTGGCGGGAAGCGGCGGAGAAGACCGGTTTGCCGGCATGTTGGCATGTGCAGTCGCCTTCGACGGACACGCTTTCGTGGGATCTTGAGGCGCATGCTCCGGCGCGGATTGCCGATGGTTCCTTGCTCTTTCGTCCGGGCGGGCATGGGGCGCTCGTGGAGGTGTGCGAGCGGCTTACGGCGGATGTGATTTGCGTGCGGAATGTGGACAATGTGGTGGGCGTACGCCAAATGCAGGACCGCGTCGCGACCAGCGAGGCCCTCGCCGGCATGGCCCTCACCCTCCGCGCCGAACGGGACGCGCGGGCCGGCCTGCTCGACGCGGGCGGGGACGGAGAAGCTGCCGCGCGCTGGCTGACTCCATTCCATGCAGGCCTCCTGACGACCCGAGAGCAGGTGCGTGCCGCACTCGACCGTCCTATCCGCGTCGCGGCGATGGTGCCCGCCGAGGGACACGCAGGCGGTGGGCCTTTTTGGGTGCGTTCTGCGGAAGGTGTGGCGCGCCTCGGCATCCTTGAATCTTCAGAGCTACCGGACGGAATCACGTCGGGCACCCATTTCAACCCCGTGGAGATGGCCCTGGTGCCGCACCGCTCTTCAGGCCGGATTCGGTGGGCAGATTTCGTCGAAGACGGCGCCTTTTTCACCTCGACCAAACTCCATGACGGCAGAGCGGTGCGCATCCTCGAACATCCTGGACTCTGGAACGGCAGCATGGAAGGGTGGCTCACCCGCTTTGTTGAGATGCCGAGCAGCTTGTTCCGGCCTGTGAAGACCTGGGAAGATCTGATTCCGTGAAATGCAGAAAGCCACCCGTTTTCGGATGGCTTTCAATTTAAAATGAATGCTAAAGTTGCTTAGCGCTTGATGACCGTTTGCTGGCTGATTTGGCCTGCATTCATCACACGAACGCTGTATACTCCTGTATTCCAGTTTGAAGGAACAGAGATTGAGACGGTTTCTCCGGCCTGGATGTCGGTGCGGGTTTCCCGGAAGGCAACATAGCCGAGCATATCGATTACCTCAATGCGGCACTCGCCTTTCATTGTGTTTTGAAAGCTCACATTGAGGTTGTCAACGAACGGGTTCGGGAAGACCGTCATTCCCGGGGTAGGGGCGACTGCGGGTTCTTCCTGTGAGGTTCCTTGAGCACTTGCTTCTGCACGGTTGATTTCTGCCTCGCCCATCGGCAGCTTAAATCCGATGGCCAGGGAGAGGTTTGCTTGAAGCGACCAGCCATCTACATAGAGTGCATGGGGGGCATCCGTCATGTTGCGGCTGTGAAGGACCAAATGGGCATTGCCCCGGGTCTGCATGAAGAGGCGGTAGTCGACGTCCTTCGCAACTGGTGCCTTAATGGTGATCGGCAGGATGCCGCTGAAGCCTTGGACCAGCTTCGTGGTTGCAGTTCCGATGGTGTTCCCGTACCGATCCTGGATGCCCACTTCAAGGGTTCCGCCGCGGCGAACTTCTTTGACCATCAGGTACACCGTTTCGGTAAACCCGGCGATGCAAGACGTGAAGCCTTGGTCGGCGATTTGGTTGTTCAACCGAACGGAGGTGTTCCCGAACGGCGTGGAGCTCACGCATTCGTGGTCCAAATCGCTCAGGGGGTGAGCCGTTCCAGATAATCCAGTGGTCTGCGCAAACGTGGTCACAGCCAAGGCCAGCGCAGCAGCGGTCATCAGTACCGCAATCAAGGAGTTCTTGAGGTTCATGAGGAAAAGTTTTCGCATGTGTTTGGGGACACATACGCACTTCCTCAGCAGAAGGTTACGCGTTACGATGCGAGGTCAAATCGATTTGAGCGTCGAATCCGGGACAGTCTTCTGACGGTGCATTCGTGCACACAATGATGGTAGTTTCTGCTCCCCAATCCTCTAGCAGTTCTTTGTACCAGGCCTTTCCATCGCGGTCCAGATTCGCGGTGGGTTCATCGAGCACGACGAGTCCTGCTGCGGTTCCGAGGGCTGCTGTGAGGTGAATGCGCGCACGCATGCCGGTCGACAAGGAGCGCATCTGGGTATCGAGGTGGGATGCCATACCAGCAGCGCGTAACGCGGCTTCTAGGTCGGTTAAGGGACGAACCGTTCGAAATGTGGCCTGCCAATCGAGGGCTTCGCGGGCAGTTAGGTGGTAGGGCATTGCGGCTCCGGTTCCGGCGAGTACAGTCGAACGGAGCACTTCTCCCGATGGGTCCACCGCATCGAACAAGCGTTCATCGTTGCGCCAAAGAATAGTTCCCTCAGCCGGCACAAGATGCCCAGACAGGATGCGCCCGAGCGTCGACTTTCCGCTGCCGTTTGGCCCCAAAAGAGCTGTGTGGCTTCCCGAAACGAGCGAGAAGGTGAGCGAACGGAAAATCCACCGCTGGGTAAACCGATGGCCACATCCGGTGGCCTCCACTGACCACCCGGCCATCTCAGAAAGGTCCGCGGATGATGCCTTTGTCCGACGCCCGGATGAACTCAAGCACGATGTCCTTGTCCGCGCAGGACGGAAGCTCGGCGTCTGCAATCTTGAGGGCCTGGGCCATGTTGCCGTTTTGGACGTAGAGCGTGCGGTAGATGTCTTCGATGCGCTGGATGCGGTCGGCATCGAACCCGCGGCGGCGCAGGCCGATGGCATTCACACCGATGTAGCTGAGCGGTTCGCGTGCGGCCTTGATGTAAGGCGGTATGTTCTTGCGCACCAGGGATCCGCCGGCGACGAAGGCGTGTTGGCCGATTGTCACAAACTGCTGGACACCGACCATGCCTTCGATGATGACCCAATCTTCGATGGTCACGTGGCCGGCGATGTTCCCTGAATTTGCGATGATGACATGGTCGCCGACGTGCACGTCGTGCGCCAAATGGGTGTACGCCATCAGCAGGCAATCGCTCCCGACCCGGGTGACCCACCGGTCTGCCGTGGCCCGGTTCATGGTTACGCACTCGCGGATGACGGTGCGGTCTCCGACCTCGACTGTGGTGGCTTCGCCGTCGTACTTCAGATCCTGGGGGGCGGCACCGACGACGGCTCCCGGGAAGACCTTGCAATCGCGGCCTAACGTGCTGCCGCTGAGGAGGGTGGCGTGGGGCCCGACCCACGTGCCGTCTCCGACGCGGACGCCTGCGCCGATGTAGGCAAAGGGCTCCACCACGACTCCGGCGCCGAGAACCGCCTCGGGATGGACGAATGCAGAAGGGGAAATCACGTTCCGAAGGTAGGGGCGTCAGGCCTGTTTGGCCACCTGCGCAAGCATCTCAGCCTCAGAAACCAGCGCGCCTCGCACGAATCCGCGCCCGCGCATGTGCACAAGACCCCGCCGGATGGGCGACAGGAGCTCGAGGTGGAAGATGACCGAATCGCCTGGAACGACCTTCTGCTTGAAGCGCACGTTGTCGATCTTCATGAAATAGGTCGTGTAATTCTCCGGGTCGGGCACGCTATTCAACGCAAAAATGCCGCCCACCTGGGCCATGGCCTCTACCTGCAACACGCCGGGCATCACAGGATTGCCCGGGAAATGGCCTTGGAAGAACGGCTCGTTCATGGTGACATTCTTCAAGCCGGTAATGCTTGATTCGTCCATGTCGAGAATGCGGTCGACGAGCAAGAACGGGTAGCGGTGGGGGAGCAGCCGCTCGATGCCCTGGATGTCGATGATGCCGGGGCGCGCGGGATTCAGGTCGGGAAGGCCCGCTTCTGTGCGCATCCGCTGGCGGATAAGTCGGGCAAAAGCAACATTGCCAGCATGTCCGGGCCGTGCCGCGAGAATGTGGCCCTTCAGAAATACGCCCGTCAACGCCAAATCCCCCACAATGTCGAGCAGCTTGTGTCGAGCCGGTTCGTTTGCAAACCGCAACGGCGAGGTGTTCAGTACCCCGGGCGCCTCGGCACGGGCCCGCAAATCGGATTTGCCCAGCAGGGTGCCGATTTCGTGCAGCTCTTCCTCGGTGTACGGGCGTTCAATGAGCACGACGGCGTTGTCGAGGTCCCCTCCTTTGATCAGGCCTTCTCGGGCGAGGGTAGTGACCTCTTTGAGGAACACGAAAGTGCGGCAACGGGCAATTTCTTCTGCGAAGTCAGAAAGCCTGGTGAGTGAGGCGTGTTGCGTGCCGAGGACAGGACTGTGGTAGTCCACCATGACCGTTGCTCGGAATTCGCCGTCTGGGTTCGGGACGGCGAGCATTTCAACCCCCTTTTCCGGATCCTCGTAGGTCAGGTTTTCCTTGAGGGTGTAGTATTTGCGTGGGGCGCCTTGCTCGCTGTAACCTGCGGCCAGGATGGCCTCCACATAGGGGAATGAGCTGCCGTCGAGGATGGGGATTTCCGGGCCGTGGACGTCGATAAGCGCGTTGTCTATTTCGCAGGCGTAGAGTGCGGCGAGTACATGCTCCGTTGTGTGTACCCGGGCGCCTTCCTGCTCCAGCGTGGTGCCCCGCTGCGTGCCGAAACCCGGTCTACATCTGCATCGATGGTCGGCGAACCAGGGAGGTCCGTCCGACGAAACTTGTATCCGTGGTTTTCACCGGCAGGATGAAGGGTGAGTTTGTTGTGTTCGCCAGTGTGCAGGCCTACGCCCGCAAATTCGAGGCTTCCTGCGAGGGTGCGCTGGTTCATGGGGTATCGGTTCGGTGCGGAAGGAGGTGCTCAAGTGCGGCAAGTCGCCCGAGGATGTTCTCGCGGAGGAGGGCGCGCAGCTGGAGCTGTTGGGTTTGGTACTTGTCGATGGGGAGGGAAGGGGAGCCCCTGTGGTCGGTGTCGGGCTTGAGGAGGCTGGCGCTGATTCCAGACTGGGCGCCGATGCGGACGCCGTCGGCGATGCGGAGGTGGCCGGCGATGCCTACTTGACCGCCGATCATGCAGCGGGCGCCGATGGTGGTGGAGCCAGCGATGCCTGTTTGTGCGGCA